>NZ_MCTY01000195.1:944-43115 GCF_002873635.1 Shewanella sp. 10N.286.52.B9 | reverse complement strand
TCGGGGCATAAACGAGTTACTGTTTTCATAATTTACCTTAATCAACATTCCAGACTATACTTTCGAGACGATTAACAAGGATTGTTAAGAGGTTGCATGGAGCATATTGATCTAGGTTTAATTTGGGCCACTATTTGCCTGTTGTGCGTACTTTTTTCTATTATCTATTACTTGTCATCAGGTGATTAGTTGAAGTTTTTCTACTCTTATCCTACTTAACTAGCTTAATTTCTCTAGCTTCAGGCTTACTTATTATTGCGGAGGGAAACATGGATGCCTCGGCTGCAGTGAAACGGAGTTCTTTTTATGGATAAAATTTATCTCTGGTGATTCCTCCAATGTGTTGAATCTACCTCACTCCTCTCGTAATGCCTGAAAGGCTTTACCTTGAAAGACACCCTTAGGGTGTCTTTCTCGTTTTTGTAGCAGTTAAAATCTATTGATAAAAAACGCTTTCTAATTCACCGCATAATACGGTTCGATATATGATTTTGCTTTGTAATAGCGTGACGTCTTGTGATGTTAAAAGAGTTTTACGGGTCTTTTTATCTACTCGAGTCACCATCTCTTCGAATAGTTGGTTATGCAGTCGCTTAATATCACTAAATATCTGCAAAGATTGAGAGAACAGCATTATCTTGTCGTAATAGCCATTATTGAGGCCGTAAAGCCATTTTAAGAGAATGGTTTGCCTTGCCGCCTTGGTCTTAAATGAATGCTCCATTTCAATCGCTGTAATGCTGCCAGACACTTCCAGCACAATGCCATCGACGTTTCTCACATCATGAGACTTAAACAGCCTTTTAAACTCTGGCTCTGTCACCATAGTGTGCCAAAACACATTATCCTCACCATTCTTACTCTTGTTATGCACGCCTCGCATCTGGATATACTGCATCATCAAGTCGTGCATCACGGTATTCAGATTGACTCTTAATGATGGGTTGTCACCAGAGCGAAAATACACTGCCACTGACAGTAATTCTTCAGCGTATTTTGCCCCCGCATAATCGAGTACATAGACGCGATTATCTACAGACCGATGAGTGATTACCAGATTCAGTAATTTCTCCTTCATGAGCTTGTTTAGATGCTCTAGTGCCTGGCGTTGAGAAATACCGTAAAGCCAGGCAATAATCGTCGGTGACGTCACCCCAAACCTGGCCACTATTTTGATGGTGAGTTCCCTTCGAGCTTTGCCCGTTTGATTATTGTTAGCGCCGCAGAAATAACGCATAGGAATAAACAGATAAGGCTGAAACTTTTCAGCCTTATCGCCTGCCTCATAAACGCTTACGTTAATCGCATTCTGTAACGCTTGATGTGTGTGCATAGTGATATCCGTATTCTTTGAATTATTGATATCAATAGGTAGTGCCAGGGACTGCAAATTATCACCACATGTCTCGTGATTCATGCCGTGAAGCTGATTTATCCCTGTCCGGATGAAAATAGCGATGAGCATCGCTACCAAGCCAGGCTTTGCCTTATAAGCAACTTGCTGCGCAATTCACTCATATGCCATGAAGCGCCCGCCCACTCTGATGACTCGTCATCATCGCTGGCTTACGAACTCCGTTCTAGCACTTCAAGACATAAGCCGCGCATGCACCGAGCTACGCTCTGTACTAACCGCATTTCTGCCGCTGTCGATAGAGGGATGTGTGCCACATTTATCCCCTCATACGCCGCTTAGCTTTTCTTACGAAAAGACTTAAGGTTTAGCCATTAATTTGTCCCAAATTAACGCCTAAATTTTGCTAGGGCAAAACTAAAATACGGTTAGTACAGACCAGCTGTACATGCGCGTGCTCCTTTGAACGATGACTTCGTCAACGCCCAAATACGCGCTTTGAAAGCTTGTTATCACAAGCCGTTTTGTCGCAAAAAATCGTGCCGAGTTTTGCTGTTTAACAGCGAATTCTATCGAATAAAAGCGTATGAGTAATGAGGAGTAATTAATTTTTTTGTGCGAAAAAGTGAAAATAATAGAAAAGGAAACAAGCAGGATTTAACAAACTTTTTGTTGCTGAGCGTTGCAGTCAAACAAGTTTGCTTTTTAGCATTTTTTCATTAACTTGTATAGAGAACAAAAATTATAATCGATGAAAAAGGATAACTCATGACTAAATTAAACTCGGCTCAACCCATTACGAATATCGACGGTACGCCAATGATTTCAGGCTCACAAGTAGATATTAATGGTAACCCATACGGCGTAACCGAAACGACAACGAGCCTCAGTTTTGATGACTCGTTCTCATCTTGTGACTCTAGTTTTGAAAGTAGTTTCGAGAGTAGTTTTGATAGCAGTTGTGACTCTAGTTTCGACAATGATTTTGACAGTGGATTTTAATCATATGTCAGAACAATTATTAGCGAAGCTAACACCCTATATTTTCATGTTGCTCGTCTCAATCATTTGCACCTATCTGTATTTCACACTCAATAACGGCATCTACCTTGTACCCATAGTCGTTATGCATTTGAAATTTCAATTGGGTTTATATGCTTATGACAAAAAATACGATACACAAGTCAGCCCAGCAAGCTGTTGGACTAAGTGCCAATACATATTCTTTAAATTTATCTAAAAATAAGGAGTCATGCGATGGAGTTTATCGTACCGCTAGTTTTACTGATTGTTGGCTGTATCATCATCATACGAAGAATATCATCAAATAGAAAAGGCAATAAAAACAATGATTAAATCACTAAGCACTTTAATGAACGAACCTTAAGCTAATTAATTTAAAACAAGGCATAACCCACTATTTAAAGATTAAAATTGATTCGTGAATAATGTTGAGTACTTTAGATACAACATTGAGATTTATGATGAAAAAAATGACACTCAAAGAATGGTGGGAACACAATTACACGGGGGCTTATTCAAGTAAACGAGTGACTAGGTGGGTTCGTGAAAATCGTTTATATCCACAAGCTATGTTGGAAGGAGGTAGATATTATGTCACTGAAAACACAACCTATGTAGAACCAATTAAGAAAGAAGAGACAAAGCAATTAAAGCGCCAAACTCAATCTATAGACTCCCCTTCCCAGACTTCAGACAAGATTATACAAAAAGCAAAAGATTATATGTCTAACATTTAGTCCCGCTATTCCCCCCCCTTGACTTGGACAAATTAAAATTCAGCCAGTAATTTTTTAAATGCAAACACTGGCTGATTTAATTAAATATACAAAAAACAGACCAATAAATACCATTTTATACAACCACTTAAACATGAAGTTATCTGCAGAAGCTAAAAAGCAAGCATAATCTTTTTTTTGATAAGCAAATAGCTTAGGACAAAATATGAGCCTACTTAAAGACATTGTTAGTGATTTCTAAGCCAGAAAATTAAAACTAATAATATAGCAAAAAGGCTATCCTTGAATGGGATGTAACCGCAAACCAGAAAATTCTTACCTTCCCATAGGTCTTTATATGAAAAAGAATAAAAATTTGATTCATGGTGAATATTACGAAGGTGTAAATTTATTCCATAATTTCAAGAGCTTCCCAAAATATGAGAAGAAAACCATCTCGCTAGGATCTAATAGAGTAGAAGCAATAACAAAATATCTGGAGATGATTGAATTACACAAAGCTGTATTAGCTGCAGAATCAAATAGTAGATCTGAAATAAAAGAGGAAGATGAACATTTAATTTTTGCAAAAAATTCCGGATTTACAAAACCTTCTTATATTATTGTCTCGCCAGATAAAGTTGATTTTATTGACGAACTGGCTGTAAAAATGATTTCTTATACTGAAGAATCAACTAACAGTAAAAATACACGAAAACAACATAAGTGCTTATTAAAAAAAATACACTTAAAATGGGGCCCACTTCCTATTGAGTATTTAAACACATCAAACATCCAAACTCACTTAAACGAGTACATTGACAAAGATCAATTAAATACAGCAAAAAAACTTCGAACAATGTACAACCTATTACTTAAATTTGGTAAGCGGAATGGATTATTAGAGGTAACTTCAGCCGTGATTGAAGCTACATTCGTGCCAAAGCACATAACTACGAGAAGCCGACTCAGTTCAGAAGTATTATCAACTGTTCTACCTGAAATAGACAAAGAAAGTAAACCGAACGCCTTAACAATCCAACTGGGACTCATCACAGCGTTGCGCCCGCAAGATCTTGTTTTAATTGAAAATCAAAAAAGTAAAGATTGGGATTTTAAAGCTGCTGAATTCATGAGAAGTAATGGAAAACAAAGAGATTATTTAAAAGATAATAATCTTATTCCTCATGGCTACTTAGACGAAGAAGATCAATGTTTAGTTGGTTTATGTCAAAAAACATCAAGCATAGTCAAAATTCCATTTCATCAATTCAATAAAACTTTAAACAAAACTTTAGGACAACTCATTGTTGAAATAAAAAGGTTCTGCACCGTTACAGAATCAGTATTTTTGATTCATCAAATTAAAAATCATGGAGCATTAAAACGAGGTGCTTCTATTAAACATGTAACACTGAGTAGAATGTTTACTAAACATATTAAACGAATTAAGACTGCATGGCTTAAAGGCTCACACCCAACACTCTATGAAGTTAGAAGTTTAGCTATGAGAGAGAATGATGCAGAAGAAAAAGAGGAAAAAGCTAAAAATAGTTCTATAACAGCATCAAAGAAAGATCACTCTACAGTCAATGAACTTGTCGATTTATCACCCAAAGTAGAGAAAGCTGAAGACATCGGCGGGCATAGTAAAAAATCTAATACAGCAAGAGATGTATACATGAATCCAAGAGACTTAGACTACCAAAAGCTCACAAATAAACTCCAGTCGTCACAGTAAAAATGGCTATTTTTACTGGCTGGACATAAAAGTTTTAAGTAACAACCTTCAAGAATATCTTCTTGCGAAGCCATAACATATTCATGATTTTTAACATATTTATTGTCAAAATGATAGTTAATATTTCTTTATGAATTTGTACTTATGAGCAGAAACAATTTAAATCAGCATGGTGTCGATAACCTTTATATTAAGAAAGATAATAGATCGAAAACAGGTTTTAGTTGCCAATATAAAGATCCCCGTCATGACCTTAAAGAGTTTGGAAAAATCACTCAATTTCGGTCACTTGGAAGTAATGTTAACGAAGCTATAAATACGGCTAGAAGACTTAATTCGCTGATATACCCGCAAATAGTTGATAACAAAATTCTAGATATCTATGAGTCTCCATCACTTGCGTCCAAGACGTTAAAATTGAATCAATGGATTGAAATTTACGTCAAAATTCAGTTTGGTAAAATTAAAAATGGAAACCTAAAACCAAACACATGGAGAAGTCGCAAAAATATTCTTAACGTAATTAGCAAGGTTCATGGTGACCTTCGACTAGACTGCATATCCGCAAAAACAATTAAAACATTTCTTGATACCTACGTTTCAGAAGGTAAAAATCGAATGGCACAGTCAATTAGAAGTGTCTATTCCGACTTATTTCGAGAAGCCGCTGGTGCAGGTGAAATTGTTTCATCATCCAATCCAGCTAAAATAGTGAAAAATCCAACCGTTAAGATAAAAAAATCCAGACTATCACTCACTCAATTTGAAAATATTGTAACTCATCAAAATTACTTACCTCATAAAGTAGCTTATCTTCTTGCACTGACCACAGGGCAAAGACGCACAGATCTTTGTTTATTAAGAAGATCTAAAGGAGTTGATTTTGACGAGAAGATGATAGCCTATAAAAATAATCCGAATTATTTCATTGATATAAATAATAGCATGGGTTCCTTTGCAAGCCTGGTTGAACATGCCCCTTACTCATACTTAGAAGATAATATGCTATTCGTTTTTCAGATTAAGACAGGGAAAATGATAAAAATACCTACTGATTTAACTTTAAAAAAAATAAATATAAGCATAGGTCAAGCAATTACTATGGCAGATATTGGACTAGAATCAGACTTTGTGTTGCACCATCATATTCAACGCACAACATCTAAACTAGGCTCCCCACTTCACCCAGATACGGTATCTAGATCATTTCAACGCGCACGCATAAGTGCCAATATAAACTGGCAAGGCACACCTGCCACGTTCCATGAAATTCGCTCACTATCTGAACGTCTATATAGGGAGCAAGGTATCGACACTAAAGTGTTGTGCGGTCATAGCGACCAAGGAATGACTGACAGATACAATGATTTAAGGGGAAGTGACTGGCAAGAATTAAAAATTTAGTTTTTGGGAATTTTTGGGGAAGGCATTCAATATCAGCGTAAGCAGTTGTTTTTAAATTAATTTTATTTCATGGCAGATGTTACCTAGGCATACGAATAGTACCGAGTTAATTGTATTCACATAAGTTCCTTTTTCAGCGTATTAAAAATTGTTTTTATGTCTATCACATTTTAGGTCTTTCTCTTAAAAAATGAGCGAATCGTGGCACACCATTTTTGGTTAGACCTAAGTACTGATAAGTTATCGTTGCGCCTATTTGGGGCGGCTTACGCCTTTGTTCATCGCTAAAGCCGCTACCGACTTTAAACTCAAGCCCATCGGGCATGCTGACAACTATTGCCCCTAGCATACCGGTATATTTCCCCTTGCCTTCAATATGCTTAATAACAATGGCTTCAGCATCATATTTGGGTTTTAATTTCATAATATCTTGGCTGCGACCTACTTTATAAAAAGCTTGCTTGCGATGAAGCATTAGCCCTTCACCTTGGGCACTCACGACTAAATCCAGTTTTTTATACAGCATGGTGTCAGAGGTTATCGTTTCTTGGGGTAT
Organism: Shewanella sp. 10N.286.52.B9; assembly: GCF_002873635.1. Lineage (NCBI taxonomy): Bacteria > Pseudomonadati > Pseudomonadota > Gammaproteobacteria > Alteromonadales > Shewanellaceae > Shewanella > Shewanella sp. 10N.286.52.B9. The sequence goes on along the minus strand of NZ_MCTY01000195.1, from coordinate 36,321 downwards.
GACTTGCAGATATTTAGACTGCTTGGCCAGCTGTTGCAGTGCTATGTATCTGTCACGAAACATGCCCCCATGTTCAGGTAAGTCAAACAGCATAAACTTCACTTGCCGCCACATTTCACTGTCTGGGATATTTTTTCGTGCAAGCCCTGACATGGCTTCAAAGCTTGCTCTTCCTAGCCATAACTCCCCTTCTAAAACCTGCTTGGGAAAATCTGCCACGAACCATTGCGGTAAAATGAACTCTCGACCTGAACGTGAAAGCATTTTGTCCCCAGTCCAATAACCACGTACACCATCTAACTTTTCACTGACATAATATTGATTAATATCAATTCCTTCAGTGATTTTGGTAGCAAGTTGGATTGCTGGCTTATCTGCAGCAAACAATATGGGGGGCGCAAAGAGACTCAATACTGTCATGATGATTGATATATTACGCCTTATAAAATCAGCCAATATAAATACTATCAACGACAGAGCTGACACTGGCGTAGCAATAGTTTTTGAAAAAAAATAGACATAGCTGCATCCTTGCTGGTATTTGGAACAACATCCTGTTGCCGTAAAAGTAAACTAATAATTAAACAAATTGATTAGCAATTTTAGTGCATGATCAATAAACTGCCATAAGTTAGCCAATGTTTGGCTACTTTTGTCATCAATTGGACCATCATCCACCAAACCATTTAGGGACTAAGTCAGCCAATATGAAACCTGAAAACAATCATGGATTAAAACGTGTCTTACGTGCGACAGGTTTTTCATTTAAAGGGCTTAAAAGTGCATGGGTTAACGAAGCAGCATTCAGACAAGAACTGATTTTAGCGGGGATTTTACTGCCAGTGGCTATTATGGTCGATGTCAGCCTTATTGAAAAGTTGCTGTTAATCATGACTTTATTTATTGTTCTGATCACCGAATTAGTTAACTCTGCAATTGAAGCTGTAGTGGATCGCATTAGTGATGAAATTCATCCCTTAAGTGGCCAAGCCAAAGATACTGCCTCTGCAGCAGTATTTATGAGCCTAGCCCTATGTGGGATCACTTGGGCATGTATTTTGATTAATGCCTATGTGCTGAATTAGTCTCTTTTACTTTTTAATCTTGTCAATCAGCCACAGCAATTCTGCGCCCCTCTACGATGTAGTTATTATCAGGTATGGTTATAAATGCGCATTAAACAAGCTGGTTTAATGCGACTTTCGTTTGTTTTTAGCCCAATACGCTTGTTAACCTGTACTAGATCAAAAAAACCACCGCTTTAGCAACAAAAACTTCACATTTGCTTACATAATGCTAATATATTTCAGCGCTAAGATATTAGCCTAGTAAAACTAAAAAAATAATAATGCACGACCCTCATTTATTACCCCAAATGAGCCCCATAGAGTGCGGAGAAATAATGTTAAAGCGAGTCCCTATCGGTCTATTGACAGCCCTATGTATATCTAACAGTGTGTCTGCTGACGAGTATAAATTTACTCTCGGGGCTTTTTATGCCAATACAGATTCCACCATGTTAGTTAAAAGTGCCAGAGATACAGGTAATTACTATTTGCTTGATTTTGAAGACGACTTACTTTTAACAGAAGATCAATTTCTACCTTTTTTCGAATTCCGCTATCACTTCAAAGACCGTCATAATATTTACCTTGATTGGAAATCTCTACATCGAGATGCTGAAACCCCACAACTGGGGTTTGATATTGAAATCCCTGAATTTGGCGATAATGATCAGAATTACCTTATTGATGGTAGTGCCACTATTTCCACCACGTTAAATATCGATATTCTCCGTTTAGGTTATGGTTATGATATTTGGCAAGGTGAACAATATTTTGTCGGCGCATCGATTGGTATTCACACCATGTTTGTTGAAACCATTTTCGAAGGCAATATTAGTTTATGTGAAGGTCACAGTGACCCCAATAGTTTGTGTGATACGACGACCTTTACTCCAAAAGTTGTTGATAACGCAATCACTGCGCCTCTGCCTAATATCGGCTTATATGGTAACTATGAATTTTATCCTGGTTGGACATTTGGCGCCCATGTTCAATATTTTGCGATCAAATATGATAATTTTAAAGGTTCGTTAGTCGACATCAGGGCTGGCGTGCAGGCGAAAATTAGCGATAACTGGCAATTAGCACTGGCGTATAACTATTATGATGTCGATGTTGATATTGAACAATCTAGAAGTATTTTAGATGAAGAATATCGTACCCTAGATTACAACATAAACTATGGTTTCACCGGCCCTATGTTTGCAGTGTCCTACCGCTTTTAAACAACTACATTTTTAATCACGGCAAAATATCTTATCTTCAATCAATAAACGGGCAAACTTTATTTAAGGTTTGCCTGTTTATCAAAAAACTTACTAACAAAATATCTATCACATTAATTAATTGTTATATTTCATTGATAAACCTAATTGGTTCATTCGCTTTATTACCTATTTTGTTGAGGGATTGAATGTCTAACGACTTATTGAAAACGGCCGCGCTTCATCTAAAAAAAGCCGTACCTTTAATGCTAAAACACAGCATTCCAACAACACCAACCAATTATGCACTTTGGTATGCCTATGTTAGCGAAACCAATCCTAAGCTAAATCTGGCACTTGATGAAAATATTAAGCTAAATCAACAATATTCACCCGTTTCAAGTGAGTTACTGTATCGAGAACATATCGCCGATCCTGTTGAGTTAGATGTCAGAACTATGCGTCAAAATCTTGATGCTATGGTGTGCGAGTTATCTCAATCAATCAAAGATACCCATCATGACACCCGTACTTTTCAATCTCAAATACAAAAAAATGTCCGTAAATTAACTGAGTTTGAAAACCAAGATTTTTCACTGGAACAATTGGTCACTGTGGTGCGCAGTATGGTTAAAGAATCTTCGCGTATTCAATCAAGTAGCAAGAGTTTTACTGAACAACTCAATAAAGCGCAGTCCGAGATTAATATTTTAAAACAAAAGCTGGCTAAAACAGAAAAAGATGTTTTGTATGATGCACTCACCGAAACGTTAAATCGTCGCGCCTTTAATGACGATATTAATGCGGTTATTGCACAATCGCCCCAAGGCTGCTGCTTGATTATGGCTGACATTGATAACTTTAAACTATTTAATGATACTTATGGCCACCAGCTTGGGGACTTAGTACTTAGAGTGGTAGCCAAACGGCTACAGGAATCTTGTCGAGAAGGGGTAAAGTTATACCGTTTTGGCGGTGAAGAGTTTGCCATTATCGTCCCAAATAGCCAATTAAGGATCGCCAGACAATTAGCCGAAGCCATGAGACGCTCCATTGAAAAACTCAGGGTCAAAGACAGGCGCAGTGACACTCGAATTGATAATGTCAATGCGTCATTTGGTGTGGTGCAGTGGCAAGAAAATCAAACAACTAGTCAGCTAATTGAGGCTGCTGACCAGTTGTTATATCAAGCAAAAAGATTAGGGCGTAATAGAGTCATGCCTATATAGTTAAAGCGATTAAGTAGCGAGTTAAATTAAACCGTCCAATTAAAACAACTAACTGTGATTTACTTGTTTTGCCGTTACCACGTAACGGTAATCACTGCTTGCAGACAAGTCTTCAAACGGGTAACAGGTTATCAATGTTAGCTGATTATCCGCCGTCATATCGAGTATCTCTGTTTGCGTTTCATGTACTATATCGATGCCGGTTATTAAGTAACTTTGTATTTGCCCAATTGCGGTTTCTAATTCTACGATGTCGCCTTTTTTAACATTTTTTAAGTGTGAAAAATGGGTGTCTCTGTGGCCAGCAATGATTGTATTACCAACCTCTCCAACCCCTGCACCTTTAAGCATCAAGCTTGGGCCAAACGCCAAATTTCGGCCCGAAGCCCCCGCTAGCACAAACATAGGATCCCCTACAGGATAAACATCTGTTTCTTTATCTGCATAAAGCATTAACTTGCCAACTGGATGCGTATCAGCCCAGCTCCAAGGCTTATGGGGTGTTTGGTCTTGCAAGGTTTTATTCCATGCTTGCTCAATTAAATATTGCGCAAAATTCGCTTTAACTTGCATATAGGCTCCATGTGATAAAAAACTGACTCCTAAGACGGCTAAACAACCAGGGATGAGCATTTTTAAACTTATCAACGCAGCGCTCCTTATTTATGCTTAGGTATGGTTAACCGCTGACCAGGAAGACACTGCTTAAGCCAAAGTCCATGCAAAAGCGCAATCAATAAAAAGCTTAATCCAATGAGTATATTCAAACGGCTCGATGTTGCTGTTTGCGGTAAGACACCTGCTTTTTGTAATCCCTTTGGTAAATGTGGCTTAACTTGATAATCAGCGTTAAATTCAGGGGTAAAATTAACTGGGGTTTTATCGACCGCCACTAGACTTGTTTGTGAGGTCACCAGGTGATACTTCATTCCTAATGCTTTAACTTGCTGTTTTATTCTTTCACTGTTCGCCCTAGTTTGGGTGGCTTCAATGGCATTGATTTGCGCATTAGCCCAGATAAGATCTAACCCTGGGGCCTCAATGTCTGAATTATCTAAATGACGAGTCTGGTGTGGATTAGGTATCTGTAGTTGCCAATATTCGCCCTGAGTCTCGCCTGATATAACAATATCTTGCTGATTGTATGCCGGAGATTTAAAGCTGACTAAGATTGGTTCATCAGTATATAAATCAGGGATTCTTGCAGGCCAATGATCAGGAATTGTGCCGTCTTGATAAGTGACTTTTACATCTGTTGCCACTGGTTGCTCAATCTTTTGCAGTAACCCTTCGATTTTTTGTTTTACCTCAGCCGTTTTACCAATGTAGGTGTAAATGCCACGGCCAAACATGGCTGCGCGCTCCATAAAGTGCGTATTCGGGGCCGAGCCTATCCCGACAGTGAATAATCGACTTTGACCTAAGTCGGCTTCTATTTGCTTAAATAAACCTTGCTCGTTAGCCACCGCGCCGTCTGTAATAAATATCACCTGACGTAGCGCATTTTCACTCCCGATTTGATTGCTTTGATCTTGAATTAGCAAAGAGGCAGAAAGCGCCATGCTAATTTCAGTGCCGCCATTGGCTTGTAATCCTTGGACAAATTGATTGGCTTTAGCAATATTACGGCTGTTAACTTTCAAAGATGATGCAGATAGTTTTGTTAACTGATGATTAAATCCAATAATATTAAACTTATCTTTCGTTCTTAAACCTGCAAGCGCAGACAGTAAAGCCTGTTTGGCCTGCACTATAGAGTCCCCTTCCATAGAGCCAGAGGTATCAATAACCAAGATTAACTCCCGAGGAGTGACCCCGTTATACGTTTTAACTTGTGGCGGCGTTAACATCACTAAGCCGTAATAATCTTGATTGTTGATACTATTTTTAGCTGACCTAAGTTCAGCTGATTGATGAGTTAATCCTTGTTGAATGAACATTGATGGCAGCGGCAACGCAACTTCAGCATGATTTGCAGCATGCGATTTAGCTGCATCAACAGGCTTCCAATTCAATACAAAATCTTGATTGGCGACCACAGCGCGATCAAGTTCTACCATCCATTGTTGCTTGCCTACCACTGGCGCTGCTTTAATTTTGTGATACGGACTGGTTACCGCACCAAGTTCAAAACCTGTATTTAATTCGACATTAATATTAACCATGATATTACCAGCAGAATCCGAAGAGGCATCATCAGTTACAGCCCCTTCTGCAAAGTTATTCAAATTAAAGCCGGTTAGCATCTCAGGTAGCATTTCAGCAATAGAATCAAATATGCCCAAATGGTTATGGCGCTGTTGCCGACTAGGACTTTCACTAGAACTCTGACTGCTAGCACTATTACCGACTAAAACTTGCTCTGATAAAGCTGTTGGCGAATAACGCGGCGTAATGGTCATTGGAAACCGTAAACTAAACTGACCCTCTTTATAATTAAGTTTTTCTTGATAACTTATCTCAACAGTTAAAGTCTCGTTAGGGGCTAAATTCGCCACTTCTGTGGTAAAAATATTCACCCTTTGCTGACTCACTAAACTGGCACGTTTACCTGCAGCTTTGGCTTTTTCAAAGGTGGCTTTGGCTTGTAATTTTGGTTGTACTTCGCCTTCAATAATACGCTCGCCAATGACTAACCGCATTTGATCCACCGCTCCATTGTGGGATAACGGAAAATGATACTTACCGTTTATAAAGCCTTGGGTGTTATTGGTAAAGGTTTGCTTAACCTTAACGCGATTAACCCAGCCAGATACTTTCATTGACACATCGGTGGATAAAGGCAAGCTATAGTGGATTTCACCCTCTTGTATATATTCAAGCACACCCTGGGTTATCTCAGCAGAGCGCCCATCTGCTTTACTTGTTGGCATTGCATATACTGGAAATAGCACATTCAAAATCACTAAACCCAGTAAAATTAAGCTCGAGCAAAGGTAATGCACCCTATGACGATTAACACTAATATTCATTGTTTTCTCTCCATGAAATTAGCGTAAACCTCAAAACCAGCATTCTCACCAGTCCAAGGTTTACACTGAATTTTCGTCATATTAATTAGCGGCTAAAGCTTCACCCACAGGGATAATTTTTAAAGTCACGCGGCGATCAAAAAAGTCGTTTTCAAAATTTTGTTGCTCATGTAAAGGCGCTGTCGCGCCATAGGCTTTGGCATGTAAGCGTTCATCAGCTATGCCTTGATTAGCTAAATACTTGGTCACTGCTATTAAACGCTGCTCTGATAGTGCTTGGTTAAATTTACTGTCACCGCGGCGGTCAGCGTAACCGGTTAAATCCAACATCAAATCTGGTGATAATGCCATCACATAAGCAACATCATCGAGTTGTTGTTCAAAATGAGGCTCGATAGTCGCTGAGCCGGTTTTGAATTGCACATTTAGCCCGATGGCCAGCTCTTGCATTTTTTGCTCTTGAGCATGGCGCAAATCGGCTAATTGCGTCTGCACTTGTATATATTCATCATTGACCTCCGCCAAAGACTGTTGCTTTTCATGTAGCGCCGTAAGTTCATAAGTTTGCAGCTCGAGTGCCTGTTGTTGCTTGGCGAGTAACTCATTTTGAGTTTCAATCTCAGAATCATCACCCACAGTCTTACCAATAAGTACCCCAACAAAGCTGCCAACGATGGCGCCAACAGGTCCGCCTACCACAGCGCCTAATATGGCCCCAGATGACAAGCCGACTAACTCTTCTGTGTGCTCTCTTTCTGGTGTTTGTGCTAAAACATCACTTGAATCAATGGTTGGATCAATCGCTGGTTTCATTTCTTCTGCGTGTAAGTGAGTGATGTTGGCGATCGATAAACTGCTGATGATTGCGATGGCGATTAATTGCTTTTTCATGGTGTTGTCCTTTATTTCAGATTAATAATTAAATTTGAATGAAGTGCGTTTGCTCATTCGATGAAACTATTAAACAGCATTGAAATGGCAATTAAGGGGCGTAAAAGTGGCAATGTAGCGATGAAATGTGGCAACAATATGGCAATTGCTAGGGAGCGCTTTTTTGGCCATAAAAATAATGTATAGTCAGCCATATAAGACAAAACAAAGATGGTGATATGAAAAGAATTGCGATTGTAGAAGATGAAGTAGCCATTAGAGAAAACTATAAAGAGTTACTGCAACAACAAGGCTATAGCGTGCAGGGTTATGCCAACCGCCCTGCTGCCATGTTGGCTTTTAATGCCCGTTTACCTGACCTAGCCATTATTGATATTGGCCTTGAGACCGAAATAGATGGCGGCTTTACCTTATGTCAGTCGCTGCGATCTATGTCTAGCAGTTTACCGATTATCTTTTTAACCGCCCGAGACAGTGACTTTGATACCGTTTGCGGCCTTAGATTAGGCGCTGATGATTACCTATCAAAAGATGTCAGCTTTCCGCACTTAATTGCTCGTATTGCCGCTTTATTTAGACGCTCAGAACTGATTGGCGCAGCCATCGTTGAAGATAACCTGATTGAACACGGCAAGCTCACCATTGATGGCAACCGTATTCAGGTGTACTGGCAGCAGCAACCTATAGAGTTGACCGTGACAGAGTTTTGGATGGTGCACGCGATGGCAAAACATCCAGGTCATGTGCGAAGTCGCCAAGACTTAATGCAAGAAGCTAAAATATTTGTCGATGACAGTACCATTACCTCCCACGTTAAACGTATTCGTAAAAAGTTTTTAAGCGCAGATAAAGACTTTAATTGCATCGATACCGTGTATGGCATGGGTTACCGCTGGGACAGTGTCAGTTAATGTTTAATATTCCCATAGGGCTGCGCGCTAAAGTCGTTATCTTATCGCTATTTTTGCTGTGCTTACCTTGGCTTGGCTATGAATACGTGTGGGAAATGGAAAAATACCTGCGCCACGGCCAAGAAAAAACCTTGGTGGGCACCACTCAAGCCTTAGCCACCGCATTGCATGAACGCCCGAAACTGTTTAATCACCAAGCCAGTTTTTTAAGTCAGGTTGAAAAAGGCCGCGACTTATACGCCTATCCACTTTCGGGGCCAATTCAACTTGATGGTAAACTGACTGATTGGCAGCAATATCAGCATAGAGTGATCAATTATGGCACTGATCACGTGATTTTTAATCGTAATGAAAACCAAGTCGTTGATATTCACTTTAGTCACATGGTGGGTAAATACGCCGGCTATTTATATGGATTTTTTGAGGTTGCCGATAAGCATCTGGTCTATCGTAGTAAAAATAGCTTACGGGTAGATAAAAACGATCATTTAGTGATTGCCACTCAAACACCTGATGGCCAATTTAAGCGTTATATTGTCGCCAACACTCAAGACGGTTGGTTAAGTGCCTTTGAGCTGCCACAAGATCCAACTCAATCAATGCCCGTAACACCAGAAATTCGCATTCAAGGGCAATGGCTTGCCACCGATAGTGGTTATAACATTGAATTTAGAATGCCGCTAAATATGCTAGGCAGTAAACTCGGGTTCGCCATTTACAATGTTGATGACAGCCAAACCCGTACAGTGAATACTATTATCGGTACCTCAGCTATCGATTCTGTGGCGCATTTAGGCACAGTGTTAGTGCCATCACCTGAAATTGAAAATATTATCAAAGGTATGAGTCATAACAGCTCGCGTATTTGGGTGGTTGATAATCATGGTCGGGTATTAGCTAAATCGGGTGACATTCGCGCCAGCAATAATCTTTGGTCATCAAGCTTAGATGACACCCGTGAGCCTAGCATTTGGGGGCAATTTAAAACTGATTACCTATTGCCGCTATATTATAAAATCCTCACTAAACCGCCGCAGGATTTTGTCGATTCATTGCAAGACTCAACCGAGTTAAGTGGCAGCCATATTCAACAAGCCCTTAATGGAAAACAAGGCTCAACCTGGCGCTTAACCCCTGACAGTAAAGCGGTGGTATTAGCCGCGGCCAGTCCTATCTGGATTGATGATAAAGTTATGGGCGCCGTCATTGCTGAAGAAACCACCCACGGAATTCGTACCCTGCGTAACCGCGCGCTAGAAAAACTGTTTAATGTGATTTTAACCATCATGAGTATGGGCACCTTGGCGCTGTTTATCTTTGCATCCAGCATTTCAAGCCGCATTCGCAAACTCAGAGATCAATCTGAACAAGCTATCGATAGCCAAGGCCGAGTGAGACAACAAATTGTCCCCTCTAAAACCCGTGATGAAATTGGCGATTTATCTCGCAGCTTTGCCAATATTGTTGGCCGTTTAGGTCAATACACCCACTACTTAGAGAACATGTCATCGAGGCTGTCACACGAACTACGTACCCCAGTTGCCGTAGTGCGTTCATCCCTTGAGCATTTAAGCTTGCAACAACTTGAGCCTGGCAGTGAAAAATACGTCGCTCGCGCTCAAGAAGGTGTCAGCCGTTTGCATTTAATCTTAAACAACTTAAGTGAAGCAACCCGCTTAGAAGCCAGTTTATCCCATGCAGAGCAAAGCCAGTTTTCTTTAACAGAAGTCATTAGCGGCTGCATGCAAGGTTATCAATATACCTACCCTGAAACTCAATTTACCCTAGACATTGATGATGGCCCAATGATCATGTTCGGTGTACCTGAATACATAGCGCAGCTGATGGATAAACTGATTAATAACGCCATTGAGTTCAGTACTGATGATCCTATTAGGCTGACACTTAAACGCACCGCTAAAACTGCGATTATCGAACTGGCTAACCAAGGGCCATTATTGCCTGCAGACATGACAGCGCAAATCTTTGAATCTATGGTGTCAATACGTCCACAAGGCGTGCAAGCCAAGCCGCATCTAGGGCTAGGTTTGTACATTGCAAGATTAGTGACTGAGTTTCACCAAGGCAGCATTAAGGCTGAGAATCTAGCCGATGGCAGTGGGGTTAAGTTCGTGCTGATATTCCCCTTAGCAGACTCAAAATAACCTTTATTTTAGCCGTATAGATGTTAGGATGGCTAAAACAATAATTCATAACATCCGTTGTGCCAGTTGGGAATGAATCTATGAGCAATCAGCAAGACAAATTAGCCACGCAAATCGTCAGTGTCGGCAGAGACAAAAAATACACCAAAGGGATTATTAACCCACCGGTGTTTCGCGCCTCAACCGTAGTGTTTGACACCATGGATGACATGCGTTTTGCCATTAAAAATAAAACCAATGGCGAAATGTTTTATGGTCGCCGTGGCACCCCAACGCATTTTTCATTTCAGCAAGCCATCAGTGAACTTGAAGGTGGCGTAGGTACCGCCTTGTATCCGTCAGGTGCGGGAGCAATAAGCAGCGCGTTACTGTCATTTTTAAAAAGTGGTGACCATTTATTAATGGTTGATAATGCTTACGAACCCACCCGCGATTTATGTAATAAGCTGTTAGCTGGCTTTGGCATTGAAACCACCTATTACGATCCGTTAATTGGTGAAGGGATTAAAGCGCTGATTAAGCCCAACACCAAGGTGTTATTCCTTGAATCACCAGGCTCTATCACCATGGAAATTCAAGATGTTCCCACTTTAAGTCGTATCGCACACGAACATGATATGGTCGTCATGCTCGATAACACTTGGGCTTCGCCTATCAATTGTCGTCCATTTGAGATGGGCGTTGATATTTCAATTCAAGCTGCCACTAAATACATTGTTGGTCACTCTGATGTGATGATGGGCACAGCAACCGCTAATGAAGCCTGCTGGGAACAACTGCGTGAAAACAGTTACATCATGGGTCAAACTACTTCACCAGATGATGTTTATCTTGCCGCAAGAGGTTTACGCACCTTAGGCGTCAGAATGGCCCAACATGACAAAAATGCCTTAAAGGTCGCTAATTGGTTAGCCTCCAGACCTGAAGTAGACCACCTGCGCCACCCTGGGTTTGAAACTTGTCCGGGCCATGAGTTTTACCAGCGAGATTTCAGTGGCGGTAATGGCTTATTCTCATTCGTACTCAAACAAGGCAACTTAGCCTCTGTGACCGCTTTTGTAGAAAACATGCGTCATTTCAAAATGGGCTTTTCTTGGGGTGGTTATGAAAGTTTAATTCTCGGTGTCTTTGGCATTGATAAAATTAGATCTGCCACCACATGGGACACCAGCAAGCCGCTTATTCGCCTACATATTGGCCTTGAAGATCCCGATGATCTTATAGGCGACTTAACCGCAGCATTTGAGCGTTATAACGAGGTTGAATCTAAGCGCTAAGCCCTGATTTAGAGCTTATCAACAACACAAATAATCGATAATAAAAAGGCCGAACAGTGTAATATGTTCGGCCTTTTTAATGTTTTGAATGGCTAAAATAGATAAGTCACCCTAATTAACAAAGTAAACTATTCATCAATCACTTGAGTAAATGCCGCATGAAAAGCTTTATAATTTTCATATTTTGGCATGTGACCTAAACCTTCCAACTCAATAAGGCTTGAACCTTTAATCATTGCCTGAGCTTGTTTGCCAAGGTTTTGGTCATCTCCAAGTTTTCTATTAACACCTTTTTTTAACCAACCTCGGCCAGGGCCTGTTCTATCCCTAGTGCCGATGATTAGAAAGGTTTCACTACTAATTTGCGAAAATTTATCTACTATATTTTCTGAAAATATTGGACTATAAGTTAAGGCATTATTCCAAGCGATTAAGTGCCAATCATCCTCTGCTAGGACACCTTGATTGTGCATAATACGAACATCAATCCAGTTTTATCCATTTATCAAGGGTTTCTTGTATCCAAACCGCCAACTCTTGTCGCGACAACTCGTTTTAACAATAAATGTAACTAGCGATTATAATTAGGCTGATGTGGAGTTGAATATTTCACTTATTCACAGCTGTGGTTTATCATCCTTTGGCAGTTGTAGCAGAATTTTTAAATCGAAGTGTTAATTTAGACGCTTAGGCACCTAGGTTAAACAAACGTCAGTAAAACACATTTATTGATGTGCTTGTAGATTATGAGCAAAACTAAAACAAAAACCTCCTTAAACTGAGACAAAAATAACATGCCGCATATTTTTTCAAATCGTCGACGTATTCTTAATTTGACTGCAAATAAGAAAGAACTTAGAGCACAGTTTCGCTGGGAAACCATTAATGCGATAGCTTATAAAGTCGGTGGTATTCTTTTTGTTATTGGCAGTTTCTTTTTTTTCCCAAGTCGGGCTGAATATGCCCATATTGGCGGTTGGTTTTTTCTTGCCGCTTCACTGATTTACTTAGCGGTTAATGTTCACGATATGGCTGAGATCAGGCGACATTGGAAAAGCCAGCTATCCCACGGGATTGATTTAAAATTAGAATATTTTGCAGGTATCAGTTATCTGCTGGGTACCCTATGTTTTGTTTTTGGCCGAATATCTTATTTCCCTGCGGTTGATGATCTGATCCTCGGCACTTGGTTGTTTATCATTGGCAGCACATTGTTTGTGCTTGGCGCTGCAGCCAATGTGTTACTGATTATCAAGGCTGAATCGGTGCAATTACTGCAATTGATGAACCTAACAGCAATCACCTTTATTGTCGGCTCAGTTCTCTATGGTATGGCCTCTATCCCTTATCTGTGGGCTTTTGAATCGCCAAATGATCACCTGCTTATTCTCAACTTTCTTGCTTGGCAATATATGCTGGGCAGTATCCTGTTCTTTCTAGGTGGCATATTTAATTACTGGCGCGCCTATTTACTGGTGCAAAATGCGCTGAAAAATCATCCAGACGTGTAAAGCCTATTAATTTAATCAAACAAATATCTAAGCTTGCTTCAATACCCTAGGTGCTCTGTGCTGTGCGGCTTTATGGCATCAAGCTGATTTATCGTCAGTAAATATCTCAATGAAAATAGCTTATGTGACTGTTTTATAATGCCCCCATGGCGTCACTGCTGAATTAATCAACCTATACGCTATTTTAAGCCAATCACTTTGGATCGTCAGCATCAAAATCCTTAGCCCTTTTTGTAGGGTCGCGTCCTACATAAGCGATTCAGAAGTTCATCAAACAATTGCTAATTTCCCTCAATTCCCTTGCTGCAATCAAGGTGTGAACAACGACCTTTCTCTCATGAGTCACAGTGCTCGTGGGCAATTGTCGTTAGCGACATACAAATATCAGGGCCTAAAAAATGTGGAATAAACTCAACAAGTCGATGATGGTCTGCCAAATGCTTTTTGGCTTATCTTTTTATGGCGTGCTCGTCAGCCTTACGCGCTTTTTTCTAGAAGAACTCAATTACGGTGAATCCGAGACCATGATGGTTGTCGGCGCATTCGCCGCTATCGGGCCATTATTTGCTATTGCAGGCGGTTTTATCGCCGATAAATTACTCGGTGCTTATCGCTCACTCACCATTAGTTATGCTGCATTTGTTACCGGTTATATTCTACTGGTCGTGGGCGCATCCTCATTACATGTCCCTACCGCAATGGCTGGTATAGCACTCGCTAGTTATGGCCGCGGGTTAATGTCGCCATCTTACCCGAGCCTTTATAGAAGAACATTTAACTCTCAAAAAGAGTTTGAACAAGGTTTCCCAATCAATTACTCGGTCAATAATATTGGCGCCTTTGCTGGGCAGTATTTGTTCCCGATGTTAATTCTGTATATTGGTTTTACTGGCGGTTTCATGCTTTCTGCCATATTAGCAGCTGTTGCCCTATTCGTTCTTGTGGTGCTCAAAAAGCCTTTTTCAGCTTTAGGAAAACCTATCGATCAAAAATCACTATCAATTAAAGCCTGGTTTGGCTTTGCTGTTATTTCTTTCGCCATGGTTGGCCTAGTGTTTTTCATGTTCTCAAATATGGAAATTGGACAAAATATCGTTTATGCCATTGGCTTAATGGCAATTGGTTACTTCATTGCTTTGATGTTTCAGGTAGGTCACGCAGAAAAACTTAGAATGGGCACCATTTTAATTGCCACTTTTTTAACGACCTGCTTTTTCGTGTATTACGGACAAATGATGACATCAATGAACATTGTTGCCATTAATACCCTGAGCGGCAATTTGTTTGGCTTTATTCCACTGCAACCAGAAGCGGCAATGGCGATGAACCCACTCTGGTGTATGGTTGGCGGTCCTGTGGTCGCCATGGCTTTTTCTGCCTTAGAGAAAAAAGGCATTAACCTGTCGACTGCAACCAAGGTGTCGGTGGCGTTTGTGATGACAGCTATCGCATTTGGGATATTAACCTATTTCATCTCAAACATCGGCCCAGATGTCACCATTAGACCTGAAGTCTTTTTTGCAGTGCACTTTTTTCAAGCGCTTGCTGAAGTGATTGTCGGCTCAATGGTAGTGGCATTTATTTTGTCTGTTGCCCCCGCACATATTGAAAACTTTTCTGTTAGCCTATTTTCAGTGGGAATCGCTTTAAGTGGGATTGTGGGCGCAGTGCTATCAACTCATATTGCCCTTGAAAAAGGACAAGTCTTGACCCAAGACATCGCCCAAAACATGTATGGTGACTATTTTCAAATGTTAACTATCATGGCGGTCGTGATGATTGGTGTCGCTCTACTGTGTTCAAAACTGATTGCGGTTATGCTGCGGAAAGCTGAACAACACGATACAGCAAATAACAATGTGCTTGAGCCTATTGTTTAACGAGCAATGACTTTTATATTTGTAACGCGACAGTCAATGGCTAACCCATTGACTGTCATGAGGGTCATATGTGTGCTGTATATACATAACCACATATAGCTAAAGTCTAAAATATTAGATTCTCATAAATGAATTATGACCTTCCAAGATAAGGTTTTAAAAACTCACTTACTTCTTTAGAAGCGACACCAATATCTACTTCTATTCGTTTATTCATCAGCATCTGGATACCCTTTCCACTATTCCTTGGGTCAGGATCTAAACATGCGACGACTACTCTTTTTATACCTGATTTAACTAAAGCAGAAGCACAAGCCGGAGTTCTACCAACAAATGAGCAAGGTTCTAGGGTTACGTAGGCTGTCACTGTGCTCAAATCACCCACACACGCATTTAGCGCTTCTATTTCAGCATGGTTACCACCGATCTTTTGGGTGTAACCTTGAGAAATAACTTGTTCATCGCGAACAAGAACGCAGCCCACAGGCGGATTGGGCTGGCATTGAGGCAAAGCTGACTGAGATAGCTTTAATGCTTGAAGCATAAATTTTTTATCGTAATCCATCTAGATTATTTAATTAGCATTCACAATAGATTGCAGTAATTTTCGTAACTGCTCACTATTTTGCTTTGACAAGCCCAAAATGACACTGGGCTTTTGACCGCGGGTTTCAATTTCGATGCGATCCCAAATAATGCCGCTGCGATAATTAAATCCGGCAACTTTATTCCACGGTACTTCATCGGTGTTATTCCATAAACGAAATAGCCCCGGTGCATTAATGCAAATTTTATCCACATCAGTTTCAATTTCTTGGGGCAACAATCTAAATCGAAATAAAACCGATGCCAATAATTCGGCTTTAAATGCCATGGTTAATTCAGTCGCACTGATTGAAATTTGGCTGAATCGATAATGACAATGGCGGCAGACCACAGCGTCTTTAGGCAAGCTGCTGTGGCAATCTGGACAAATATGATCAGATATATATTCTAAGCAATGGCCACACTTTAGTGCGTCAACATGAAGCTGTTGTTTACAATAAGGACAATCCATTTACCCTCCTCATGCTAATAATCGTGTGAGTTAGCTTAAAAACTAGTACGCCGCTTGTGGCTGTTGATAAGCTTTAGTGCCCCATAATGGCACCGTCGATAAGCTGTGTTTGTAACTACCCGATGTTTCCTTGGTCGAATAAGACACATACATCAGAGTTTGATTTTCTGCATCTAAAATACGTCTGATTTTCATAGTTTTAAAGAAAATACTTTTAGACTTTTTAAATACAATCTCACCTGATGCCGACTTATCAATAGCGTCGATCATTTGCGAGGTAATTTCACCGGTTTGACGACATGAAATAGATGAATCGGATGGATCTGAAAAGCTTAAATCCGCTTCGATACTGGCAACATGACAAGTTACCCCAGGTACTAGTGGGTCAACCATCTTATTAAGTTTAATGTCTTTGGTGGTAAACATCCCTAAACTCACCTTGCCAACATCGTCACTGCAACTCATGGTTAATAAGCTAGTCCCTAGCACTAAGGCCATTGCAGTTATTTTATTTACCGGCGTGTTTTGAATCATTGCTCGAACCATATTGATGTTTATCCTTACTGGCTACAACACGATTAATAACACCTGTTGTAACTGGCTTATGCTTAAATGCTTACAGTTAAATCACAGCTAAAAAAATTAGTGCTGAAAAACTTTACCCGCCCAACGCACTAAACCACTGGTTACACTGCCAAAATGGTCGCCGACAATAATTTCTGCTTCACTAAATTGGCTTGAAATACATTCGTGGATCACCGGACTTTTTGCGGTGCCGCCAGTGACATAAACCACATCAGGCTCGGCGCTTGCTGACTCAACAGCTTGCTTCATAATAGTGATTAATTTGCTAACAGGTTGCTGAACTGCAGCTTCAAAGGCATCCTGTAAGACATTAATCTCAAAGTTCGCTTCAATAAAGGATAAATCTGTATCAAAATCTGTCTGCTGTGACAGGCCAATTTTGCACTGCTCTGCTTGACGAACAAATTGATAGCTCATTTGATGCAAGCGTAATGATTTAAGTCGTTTAAGAAGCGCTGGTTGCTCGGCATCTTTAATGAGTTCGTCAATTAATTTAGCCGTCGCAATAGAGCCAAATTCTCGCTGAGCACTAATGTCATTAACAGCAACGCCATTCCAAAATGGTTGTCGCGGTACTGTAAGGTTATTTTTTAATGTAGAGCCTAGGCCTAAATGCGGCATAAAACAGTTCATGGCAACGGCAATATCAAGATCGTTACCGCCA
This sequence comes from Shewanella sp. 10N.286.52.B9, assembly GCF_002873635.1. NCBI lineage: Bacteria > Pseudomonadati > Pseudomonadota > Gammaproteobacteria > Alteromonadales > Shewanellaceae > Shewanella > Shewanella sp. 10N.286.52.B9. The sequence goes on along the minus strand of NZ_MCTY01000195.1, from coordinate 18,910 downwards.
ACACGCTGACCACTATGGCCAAGCACATCATCACTACGATCGGTTTTATGTTGTAACTCTGGGCCCATTTTTACCATAGAGCAATCGGTGGTGCCGCCGCCAACATCAACCACTAGTACGGTTTTGTGGGACGTCATTGACGCTTCATAATCCATCGCAGCAGCCATAGGTTCAAATAAAAAGCTTACTTGTTCAAAGCCTGCTCTTTTAGCCGCTGTTTCTAAAATAGCTTGTGCTTGCTGATTACTTTCCTCACCGCCAACACCTTGAAAGTTAACAGGTCGGCCAATGACAGCTTTGGTGATCGGCTCTTTAATTACTGCTTTAGCCCGAGACATCACTTCAAGCATCATTAAGGTGACAATATCTTCAAATAACGCCACTTGATCGACCCTTAAACCACTAGCGCCTAAAAATGATTTTGGTGACCGGACGTAAAAACCTTCATCGGGTAATTCCAAATAGGCTTCAATTGCTTCTGGACCAACAAATACCACTTGCTCGTCTGGGTAAATATCCAACTCATGGCGGACTTGTCTGGCGCGGCTTAATTGCGATGAACGCAAGTGGCCATATTGTGGTTTTAACTCATCCGCAATGCGGTGATAAACAGCTTCAGCGATAAGTTCTCTATCCATGGCATATAAGGTTGAAGATAAGAAACAACTATCACCATTAATCGGAATAAGTGTCACCTGACCATCTTGCTCGATACCCACTGAGCAGTTTGCACTGCCGTAATCAAAACCAATAAACATTAACTTCCAACTTTATATTTCTAGATCAATGCTAAAAATAACATAAGCTGATTAAGATTTGTTATTCACTTTAGCAATAACAAATCTTTCGCTGCTAAATCCAGCAACCTGTTTCATTTATAATAATGACTTGTTTAGGCACAGTAAAAATAACATCGGCCTCAAAAAGCTAAAATCAATACAAAAAGCACCCACATGACAATGGATGCTTTCATCAAACTGGCTTAATCGACCTTTAGTGACTCTAATTATTTAGCTTCATTTTGGGCTAGCTTCACGCTTTCTTTATGTTGACGTCTTTGCTGAATAACTTGTTTAACGTCACTACCTATATGGGCTTCGCCACGCTGTTTAGCCAGTTGAACCTGTCTTTCACGTTCAATAAAACGTTGACGCTGCTCATCTGAAATTTTATCGATACAGTGTGGACAACTGACGCCTTGAACAAAAGCTGGGGTCTGCATTTCTTCTTGTGTGATTGGCATGCGGCAAGCATTACATTGATCGTAAATACCTTTATCTAAATCATGATTTACCGCCACCCGATTATCAAATACAAAACACTCACCTTGCCACAGGCTTTGCTCTTGGTTCACTTCTTCAAGGTATTTTAAAATCCCGCCTTCAAGGTGATACACCTCATCAAAACCCTGCTCTTTAAGGTAAGCGGTGGATTTTTCACAGCGAATGCCACCGGTACAGAACATGGCGACTTTTTTGTGCTTAGTTGGATCGAGGTTTTCTTTGACGTATTGAGGAAACTCTCTGAAGGTTTCAGTTACAGGGTTAACTGCATTTTTGAAGGTGCCGATTTGTACTTCATAATCGTTACGGGTATCGACTAATAACACCTCAGGATCTGAGATCAGTTTGTTCCAATCTTTTGGTTTAACGTATGTCCCTACCACTTCCCTTGGATCAATCCCTTCAACCCCCATAGTGACAATTTCTTTCTTGAGTTTCACTTTGGTGCGGTAAAATGGCATGTTGTCGTCAAAGGATAATTTATACACAATTTCATTTAAGCCATCTTGTGACGCCAACCAGGCTAACAGGCTATCAATACTTTGTTGCGAGCCTGCTACTGTGCCGTTAATACCTTCACTGGCCAGTAATAAAGTGCCTTTAATTTCTTGTTGCTCCATATGGGCTAATAATGGCGCTTTTATTGATTCAAAATGCGGTAAAGCAACAAACTTATATAACGCGCAAACGACAACTTGTGACATGAATATCTCCGCTAGCTGGAACTTAATTTCCAGTGCAATTAATAACGATTAAGGACAAATAAGCACAAAAGAGTGATCAACCTCAAATTATGGCGCGAAATTGTAACTTAATCACACAACCATAGCTAGGCGTAATGCAGCGTCTTCAGTTCGTGTCAGTAAACACATATGTTTCAACAAACCCGCAAAACCAACCGACAACCTAAGCAAAAAGTTCACACACCCACAGATAAAAAACATAGAATAAGCTCACTCATTGTTTACTTCACGATAACAAGGTCTAGTTATATATGTCTTCCGCTATTCTTTATACCTTCAGGCGCTGCCCTTATGCGATGAGAGCGCGTATAGGCTTGCATTTAAGTTCGTTAAATCCTGAATTAAGAGAAATTGAGTTACGTAATAAACCTGCAGAAATGCTAAAGCTGTCGCCAAAAGGCACAGTACCAGTATTAGTACTGAATGATCCGCAAATTAATCGTCCTAAAGTATTAGACGAAAGCATTGATATCTTCAAGTATGTATTAAGTCATTATTCTTGTGCTGATACTGAATATTTATGCAACAGTGCTTATGTAAGCTTAGTCTGCTCTATAACCGATAAAGCAGCAATTGATCTGATTGAATTGAATGATTTTCAATTTAAACCTTGGCTAGACAAATACAAGTATGCTGATAGACACCTTGAGTATCCTGAAGAGTATTACCGCATTAAAGCCTGTGAATTCATTGAAATTTTAGAAGAAAAGCTGTCTGATAATAAACAACTGTTGTCAGACTCACCCTCGATGGCTGACTACGCTATTTTTCCGTTTGTAAGACAATTTGCACATGTTAATAAGCTCTGGTTCCAGCAAAGCCCATATAAAAATGTAAAACAATGGCTCAAAATCCATCTAGAAAGTGATTTATTTAAAATGGTTATGAAAAAACACTCTCTCTGGTTAGATGATTTAACCCAGCAACATTACCTCAAATAGCGTCGATATATTACTAACTGCTTATATTAGCAACAACAGATCAATCTTTTGTATAGTTATTCATATATATGATTGATAAAAGTACTGTAAATGCGCTATGTTAAGTCAACTATAAGATGGATTTTATAGTGATTAAGCAGCTAATCTCCAAAATAGGATTAAGCTTAGGTAATCCTCTCATGCAGTGACCAAGGATGTAGACATGGAACAAATGGATTTGGTGCTTGTGCTCATACCACTGTTAATCGTATTGCATATTATGTTTTGCTACCGCGCGATTAACACAGCAGCAAAGATCGATAACGTTAAACGTTATCTATGGGGAACAATAAGCCTATTTTTAGGCCCGTTAGGCTATTACTTATATCAGAACTTGCTGCCGTTAGATGCATTAGACCCAAGCGACTAAGACATTTAATTATAACGAGCAAAGTCACCGACCTAGGTAACTCAAACATTTTTATTTAAAAATATTAAATATAGTGATTCCACAACTGGAGTCACTATATTTTTATTAACGCTTTTGATCGCCTTTATAATTAGCACTGTTCTCGAGCTCAGCAATTAAGTTGATAAGCCCACTTCATAGAAACAGGTTATAAATATCGAGCGAATTGTCGGCCTGGTTTTAACGGTTTAAGCGGCGCTTTAACCGCAGGGGTGCCGATATACAAAAAGCCCACGATTTGATCTTCAGCGGCAATACCCAAACCTTGATTAACCATCGCGTTAAAAGCAAAGTCACCAGTACGCCAAACTGCGCCCAATCCTAAAGAAAACGCTGCTTGTTGCATTGCCATGGTGGCGCAGCCCGCGGCTAACTGCTGCTCTAATAATGGCACTTTAGGATGTGACTGACTTTTGGCGACGACAGTAATGACCATTGGCGCTCGGTGTGGCATCCCTTTCACTTTGGTTAAAAAGGTTTCATCCGCCCCTTTAGACTTAGCCGCCGTAACAAATATCTCTGCTAAGGTCTCTAACCCTGCATCAGTGGCGATAATAAATTCCCAAGGGGTTAAAGCGCCGTGATCTGGCACTCTGGCAGCAGCATTAAGAATGAAGTCCAATTGTTGTTCATTCGGCGCAGGCGTTGTTAAACGAGGTGTTGACTGGCGAGTAAGTAATAATTCTGAAGCGTCCAATTGCAAAATCCCTGTCTTTTCATTGCGCAGACACATGTCCACGCCGATAATTAATCTCTCAAGAATATTAACAAAAATCCCACATTAAAGTGGGATTTTTACATGTCATGATAAATTGTTAGATGAGGTTATTAATCGCTAGCTAGCACGCTTGGCAATAAAGTGATCCACGCTGGTATATCGGCCTCCGCCCATAAATAACAGCGCAAGCAACATTATGAAATAGGTTATGGCAAACTCAATACCATTATTTAAAATAACAAAGTTGCCTGAGCTTGTGAGCCATTCGTAATTACCATGTTGCTGTAAAAGTGCTTTAGCCGCAGCAAGCTTTTCAGCAGAAGCGGTGACATTATCGTTAGCAAGCCAGGAACTGGCATCAGCAATGGCCAACCAGCCATTATTAATGTGCACCGCAAACGCCGCAACTAACATGGTTACCATCATAGGGATGGCCACTAAACGTGTAGCTAAGCCTATCAGTAGTAACACCCCACCAAACAACTCTGTCCCCGCAGCTAATGCTGTCATGACTTCAGGCATAGGTAAACCTAAACCCCAATCAGGATTACCAAACCAAGCCGCTGTGTCACTAAAATTAGATAACTTGTTATAACCTGCTTGCATTAATACTGGGGCTAAATAAAGTCGCAAAGCCAGTGGTGCTATGCCTTCAATGTGCCTTAATAAACTTAAAAATTGCTGATATAGGTTCACCATGATAATTCCTTAACCTTGCTGCGATAATTACATCATTAGACCTTGGAATAACAAGTTTTATTTCATCTATTTACATCAGCTATAAATTAACGCTCCACATCGTCAGACAGATCTTGTAAATCCTCAATTAACGTGACTATTTTTTTGTTTAAATGACGGCGCTGCTTGCTGGATAAACTGTGATTAATTTCAATCATTAACTGACCAAATAATCGAGTATTTCTATCTGCATTTTGCTGATAGATTGCCGATTTTAATTCATCTGGCTGGGTCATTAATAACCGCATTCTCTGCTCAAGTAAGGCTGTATCATCTCGTTGACTCAGCGCAGTTTCAAACTGACGTAACCATTCAAGTCGATACTCTAGCCACATATCAAGGGTTGCTAAACGCTGTTGATTAAACGCTTTAATTAACACTTCTTGTTCTGCTGTGGTGCTTCCTAACCAATCATCAACCCGATTGATGGTTCTTTTGTTGGCATCGGCGACTAATTCTAGTTGGTTTTTTCCTGCATACTTGGCATTTAATTCATCATTATCAAGTTTAAGCTGAGTAATAATAGATTTAACTTGTTGATCGCTTAAGCTAGTAATAATAGGTAGTAAATCGGGTAGTAAAAATTCAAAAACACGAAACCAATGGGCTTTAGCTGCAGTAACTTGTTGCTCCCAAATTTCAATGGTGAGCGTGTGTTTATTAATATTGTCGGAAAGTTGCTGCAGCTGCTCGCTATAGCGAGCCAATTCTTGCTGTTGATGCCAAAGCAAAAACTTATCTAGCAGCTTATCAAATTGAGCTTGTTGAGATTTATCTAATTCTACATATTCATCAACGCGCCACTCAATGGCCCAGTCGAGAAAGAAGTAACTAAATTTGGTGGAACATCCTGCTAAAAAGATAACAAGTAATATTGGAATTAATGGCTTTTTCAACGGTCATTCTCCCCTACAAACAGCATAAGTTAAGAATAATAGCCTTATGGCACTAAAGATAGGTATTTGTTGAATAAGTTAAAATATTGCTGAGGAGATAATTGCTGGTTAGCTGCCATCATTAAAGCCCAAGCTGCGGCAAATAGCCAAAAGCAATGAGCCATTTCAGCAAGGTAGTCAGTACAATCATAAGTCAAATTCAGCTGATGTTGTAGATATTTTTCCGTCAGTTGTTTTACTTGCTCTTGAGTTAATTGATGCGTCACCACCACGGCGACTAAATCAAACAGCGGATGACTGGCAGCGCAATATTCAAAATCAATACACTTAAGTTGTTTACCATCAAACAGTAAATTATACGGCGACAAATCTCGGTGACAGAACTGCGGCGAAATCACGCAGGTTTCTAGTTGTTCAAGCCAAATAGCCATTTGGGCATATTTACTGGTTAATTTTCGATAAAGCTGCTGCCATGTCACTAACGCCTGAGTTTCATCAGCATCGCCTTTGTTTGCGACGCTTGCATCAGCAATTGAGTTGCCTAAGTCAGATAATGAGTTTACATAAACTTGCCATTGCTGAGTCATGGTAATTTGTTTCGTCGGCAAAGGTAATTTTGATAGCGGGGTTAATAACCCCAGTAGGTGAGCAACAGGGTCTAGCGCCGCAAACACCGACTGCTGTGGGCGCTTGTTATCATAAAAACTAAACTCGGCGACATAATTTGACCATAAGTGATTATTTTCAGGTATAAACTGACTTAGGTAAAAGCGTTTATCATCACTAAGCCAAATTAATTTAGGCGCCCGATTAATGGCTTCAACCAAGCGCCAACTGCTCACTTCGTTGTCTCGTTCACACCACGGGGCATTATCTTGATTAACCCGTAATACCCAATCGCTATCACTTAAGGCTATATGGAAGTTTTGGTTACTTAATCCATCAGATAACACTTTAACCCCATGACAATCTGCTTCAATCTTATCGGCTAATATATTCGGTAATTGGCGTTTAATATCCGCAGGTAGCCATTGCCATGGGTTAAAGTGACTCATTATCTAAATAGCCATTAGCTTGCTAAGGCTGCATCATCTGGTGCATGATTTTGCAGCATTTTTTTACGCCACATAAAGTAACCGCTGACAGCCATAAATAAATACAGGATAAGTAAACCAGAAGTTAGCATTAAACCTTTTTGAAGGTATAAGTAAATTGATAGCGAATTAATCACCATCCAGTAATACCAATTTTCTATTACCTTTTTCGCCACTAGATAAGTAGTCATCACCGCAAAACAGGTTGTTAATGCATCAAGATATGGAAACGAAGCACTTGTATTTGTGGCCATTAAGTAGCCCACAATCAAGGATACACCACTAGTAACGGCAATAATCACTAAGTGTTTGTTTAGAGACCAACTAATAATTGGCAGTTCAGTTTGATGACGACTGTCAGCACCATAGCGCCACAGCCAAAAGCCATAAATCGCCATCGCCATGTAATATACATTTAGCACTGATTCCATCAACAATGACACATTCCAAAACAGCACTGTGTATATGGCAGTACTGGCAAAGGCTGCCGCCCAACACCAAATATTGGTTTTCATGGCTAATATCAAATACGCAATTGCCAGAATCACTGCAACAGCTTCCCAGCCTGTCATTACAGACACTTCAGTAATGGCAATTTGTATTGATTGAACGATCTCAGATAACATAACGTTGGCTACTATTTCATTACTATGATGAATTTACAGGTTATTCGGTGTGGCTTAAATCAAGCTCGCCACCAATAAATTTACATACAAATACTGCTTTGCCCCATTTTTGATGGGCCGCTTCCATTTCGGTTGCTAGCATGGCCATCACATCTGCGTATTCACCGCACACCTGAGTCGCCATCGCATTGGTTTTACGTTCAATATTAGGGTAGCTATCTACTCGGCCAATAAACCACTTTATCGGGTCTAAATAGTTTTCATTAAATGGATACATGCTGATTTCGGCAGTCAATTTCATGGAAATTCCTTAATCGTGATAAAAATACCGTCATAGTCTATCAAAGTTTAAGGTAAAAAACTTTTCAAAACATGACGGCAATTTAGTGTTAAGTATTGTTATTATTAAATAAATCAACTGTAACCCAACAGGTTAACAGCCCCCTTTAATTAACATAGTTTGCAGTCAAGCTACATAAACTTGACGTTTAAGGTAATACCTAGCTGACGTGGATCGCCGAAACGTACATATTGCTTATCGGCCCAATCTAAGTCTGGTTCATTACCAAAGTAGAAGCCTCTGGTGCCATATTGCTCGTCAAATAAGTTGCGGCCCCATAAATACGCTGACCACATTTGTGTTTCATAACCCACTCGAGCATTGAAAATAGTATAAGCGTCTGACTTTGATTCGTTACTATCAGAGTAGTAAAAATCACTTTTACCGCTAGCATTTAAATTGGTAAACCAGCCAGAATCACTGACATAGCTCATGCCTGCGCTATAAGTAAATTTTGGCGCATGGGCTTGCTCTCGACCTGTTAAATCTACGACATTGCCATATTTATCCTTGTATTGATAATCACCATAGGTGGCTTCTAACCAACCTGCACTACCGTAGAATTGAATGTTATCGGTGGCATAGTAGGTAAAGTCGATTTCGGCGCCGTAGTTTTCAGCACTACCTGCATTTTCGGTAAATAGAATGAAGCGCTGCTGATCATCAGGGTCTTGTTGTGATGCCGCCACTTGCTGATCGCGTCGATCCATATAGAAGAATGCCAAGTTGGTATCTAATTGACCTTGTAACCACGAAGATTTGAGCCCTAACTCGTAGTTATATAAGATTTCAGTATCAAACTCTTTTTTATCGGCTAATTCAGCTGGCAAACTCATGTTAAAGCCACCCGCTTTGTAACCGCGAGCAATACGCAGATAGGTATTATGGTCTTGGTTTATGGGTTTAGATAGCGCTAAATGACCACCCCACATGTTTTCGCTAGGTGAGAATTTATCACCATTACTGTCTGAATATTCACTTTCTCGGCGCTCTAAACGAACCCCAGCTGAAAATACATAACCATTACTAAACTGGGTATCGGTTTGAGCAAAAATAGCATAGTTGGTCGCTTCATATTCCGATTGCAGCACTTCATCTGGCCAGCCATTGTATTCAGAATATAAGTCATTATCCTCTTGAAGGTTCATGCCATATAAGCCCATTAACCAATCAGTCGAATCGTTAAAAATTCGGCCAGCTTCGTTTGAGCTGATACGAAGTTCCTGTGACACGGTTTTACGCTCACCCTGTTTATCCCAGGTGTAATCATAAACACATGGCTCAGTCCCAATCACGTTCCAGTCATCATCATAAATGCTGCATTGTTTCGAATCCCAGTAATCAGGGTTGGCCCAATCGCCGTCATAATTATGGTGATGATCGGTTTGTGCAAATGAAGTTAACGAGGTGAGTTCGAACTTTTCAAAACTGCTGAATGTGGCTTTTAAGCCAGCACCAGTGGTCTTTTGCGCATCAACACCAGGCTTATCGGTAATAGTTTCAAAGCCATTATTATCTAACGTCCAGGCATCATAGCCATTATCAAAATTAGCATGTAAAAAGGTTAAATCCAGTTGCACATCATCTGCAGCATACCAACGCAATTTAGCACGGGCGGTGAATTCATCACGGCCATTGGTATCTTCACGCTCTAGATAAGTATTGTCGCGGTAACCATTTTGCGAATGTTGCTCTAAAGACACCCGATAAAGTAGCTTACCAGAGTCAGTTATTGGGCCAGAGCTAAAACCGGAGAAGGTTTGTAAGTCATCGTCACCAAGAGAGACTTGTGCGCCATGTTCAAACACATCGGTGGGATCGTTACTTTTAAGGTATATAAGACCCGCTAACGCATTGGCGCCATATTGTGTACCTTGTGGGCCACGAAGAACTTCAACCTGTTGCATATCGTACATGCTCGACACCATGCCGATCCCAGATAAATCGATATCATCAACAATGAAGCCAACAGAAGAATTTGGCGCGCCTTGATATTCTTCTTGCTCACCCACACCACGAATTTGGAAATACTTTGGCCGAGAGCTGCCGCCAGACCAGTTAAAATTAGCAATAGAGTTTAATACATCTTCAAAATGTTGAGCGCCCTCATCTTGCAATTGTTGGCTATCGATGACGGTAACACTGGATGGCACTTTTTCTAGCGCTATATTACTAAAGTCAGCGTTAACCACTATGACTTCCATTTTTTCAGCAGCGGGCGCCACGCGTTCAACATTTTCTGTTTGAGCGACAACGGAAGTGGATAAAACGGCAAGAATGGCAATCGCTAGTGGCGATTTAGATTTTATTACAGACATAGGACCTCAAATTATAATTTTGAGATCCGGCAAGCATAGTGAATTAGTTATGTGCATCCATGACTGTCATTACAATTATCAGTTATTAAATTGGTGTCGTTTTTCGTTTACGACTTGGTTTATGACTGAGTTAATGACTAACATTTACGGCAAAGCATGCAGCCTATTCCTACGCCGGTATGAGCCGGATCAGGTTCTAAGGGTTTGTCTTTAGACATCTCAGTTTATCAACACGATAAACACCCCTTGGCGCGGCGGATTATAAACTATCCTTCATCTGTGCAACAGCACTAACAGGCACTTTTTATTAACTATTTAAGTACAAAAAATTATCACATAGATATTTTTATGATTAGCTAAGCCTATAAAACAAAAAACACGCAATTAAGCGTGTTTTATATTTTAAAAGATACACTTAGTTAGAGAATGCTTCTCTTACATATACTTCAAAACGGCTTGCATTGGCATTAGGGGCAACGGCGCTAACCTGCATTTGTTGTTTGCCATGTAGCTTTAATGACTTCCAGCTGCTTGCTTCATCTTCAATGGTAAAGCCACCAACATCAAACCAAGTAAACTTATATTGCAACCTTAAATCCGTTGACACCTTGCTAATGATTAATGCAGAACCTTGCAATAAATCCGCTTGCGTTCTGACATTGACTTGCTCAACAGCGACTTTTCTCGCAAAAGAATTATTATCAACTCTCACTTCGCTATTAGAGCTAACCATGACTCCCGCGGTATGATTAGCACAGGCTGATAGCATTAACGCTAGCGATATCATTATTACTCTTAATGTCATCATTAATTCCTTTTTTTAAGTATTAAAAATAAATGGTCGGCTCAGTGTCAAACAGCTTGCTCATCTATGCATCAACTGTGTGTTACTTCTACTGATCAAGCAAGAAATGCGCTCTCGCAGTAGCAATTAGCTGCTTACGATTTTTCTGCCAGCAATTAATGCTAACATTAGCAACTCGGCGTCCTTGACGAGTAATTTTACATTCAGCAAACGTATCTTGATGTAAACCCGCACGTAAATAATCAATTGAAAAATCGATAATTTTTGGCACTTTCTTAGCTTGCATAAATACCATTAACTGCACAATCGCCGACATTTCCATAAAGCCAGCAATAACCCCGCCATGTATGGCTGGCAGAATAGGATTACCAATGTTGTCATCTTTAGTTGGCAGCTTAAATACCATTTCATCACCAAAGCGATCAACACTCATCCCGATAAATTGGGTATAAGGGACTTTCTCTAATAAATAACTATAGTCATTTAAATCAATGGCCCGCTTAACCACATCATGAACATTAATATCGCCCACAGTTAAACTGGCATTGCCTGCCTGCATAACTTCAACACTTTGAGTGTCAGGCTGGTTATTAGCAGCTGAATTGACTGCACTTGCTTCATCAGCGCAGCCCATCAAAGCTTGTCTAAACTCTTCACCCACCATTTCTGGACTAATACGCATAAATGAGCCAACAGCATGCGCAATAGGATCATCAATACTGTCTTGATAAGCAATCGCACGGGTAAACGCCACATTGGCCGACAAACGATAACATTCTGCAAATGCATACAGCGGTTTGTTTGGCTCAGCCGGTTTCATGTAGTCAACCCGTAAATCTAAGGTTGGCGATATTTCTAAGGATTTATACTTCTCTAAAATAGCGCATACAACAGAAGTGCCGGATGCGGTATCAATGATCGTAGTCACCACACCGCCGTGTATCACCCCAGTATCTGGGTCACCAATGATATCTTGGCTATAAGGCAACTCCAGTAATACGTGATGTTCACTGGCTTCTAACGCACTAATATTCAATCGACGGCAATGGGCAAGCTGATTAACAAATCGGCTTGCTACGCCGGTTAACGGAAAAAAATCACTGTTTATTTTCATGTTATTAGTATTAATCCAACCGACTTAGCATTGGCCCAAGTGACTTACCGCCAAGTAGATGCATATGGATATGGTAAACCTCTTGGCCACCGTGTTTATTACAGTTCATGATTAAGCGGTAACCATCTTGTGCAATACCCGCTTCATCAGCCAGCTTTGCCGCAACTGTCATCATTCGCCCTAATGCCAGTTCGTCAGATGCTTTTACATCATTGGCTGTGGGGATCAAATGGTTTGGAATAATCAGAATATGTGTTGGTGCCTGTGGGTTTATATCGCGAAAAGCGGTGACGAGCTCATCCTGAAACAAAATGTCGGCAGGAATTTCTCGGCGTATAATTTTACTGAAAATGGTTTCTTCAGCCATGATTGATCATCCTTTTGGTTATTATAATCGAAGTAGTGAAAATCATTGTTGAATGCGCTAATCAAGCAGCCAACTAAGCGCTTGCTTAACTATATAATAGCTACTGCTGCATTTGTCACTTAAGCCAAGCAAGTTTAACACTTTGCTATTAATCACTGTTGAATGTTGTTGGCACTATCAAGCCAATTTTGACAGCTCGATTAACTATAGCAACGCTCACTTACTTAGAGTTTATCTAGGCATTATCACATCATTGTTATCAATGCTAAAGGGGATTTATTTGAAGTATCCCCAGCAATTAACATTGAAGTCGCTAAAAAAAGCGCTATATTTCTTGGTGGTTACCTTTAAACCTTATGCAATTAGACTTCTTAGGCATCTTTTTGATCACCACATAATGAAAGCTAAGCTGCTTATGTGGTTATCGCCTTAAAGGCTGCGTCTGTGTATCTAGAAGTTTACCCCCAGAAAACATAAAAGGCGCCATTGGCACCTTTATCGTGATTGAAACATAAGGGACTGTTAATTAGGGGCTATTTATTCAGGACGGATAATTAGCCACGCTTAATTCTGGCACTGACTTGCGCTTCTTTATGGGCTTCTAACCAATACTTTTGCAAGGTAGTATTTTGCAAACCTGTAGTGGCATCCCCTAGCCTCCAAGCCCCTTTCCAAATGCCATCGGCAATAAGATGCACAACAGCGCTCTCAATGGCTGCGACTACGCATAAACTCACAGGCTCATTGGAAGTATAACCCGCTTCAGCCTCTAACAAATCTTGTGCATCAATAAACTTAAATACACCCGCGGTAATTTCTTTTGATATCACCGATTTGGTGGTGGTAACACTACTGAGTAATCGGCCAGTTCGAATATCCACAGCGCGTAAATTAACGGTAATGCTATCGACTCGGTATTGACCTGAAGCGCCAATGCCTAAATACCGTGCTCCAGCACCGCCCGTTTTAATATTTGTGTCATAGGCAACAATGCCACCTTCCATTAATACCTGCGCACTATTAAGTTGCGGTAATTTACTGGCATCACCTTTAAGTCCTGCCCGTAAAATTTTACGTTCTGTTAATAGGTTTTGCAGTCCTTCACGCTCAACGGGTATAAACCATGCTGAATCATTAAGTGACTGGGCTAAAAATGCCGTACCGGATTGTGGCACTGCCGTTGAAAAGTTACTTGATGGAATGGGCTTGTATTGTCCTGTTTGATCGCGAAAATCATATACTGCAGCAACCATCGCACCTTGTGGAAAAGGTAAACTGGTTAGATCGTAATAAGTTTCACCTTTAGGCATTAAACTTGAAGTGGCATCTATATTTTCAAATTCTTCATCAATTGATGAGCAAGCTGTTAAAGATAGTAGGCACAAGCTAATAATTAATTTTTTCATTATTAACCCCCGACACTGTCATCAACAATACCGCCAACTTCAATAATGGTGGTTTCACCGGTTAATACGTCGGTAATATGAACAATCAATGAGCCGTCTTCATTAACGACATTAATTTCAAAATCATCAGTTAATAGATAACCTTCCCCCCCATTGGCGGCATCATTAAAAAGTTGGCTCATCAACCGAGACTGTAACGAACTTGAGAGACGTTCTAATGCTGTTGGGGCCACATAACCTGAGCCACCACTACTTTCATGGTCATTTTGCGCAGCTGCATTAGCCAGTAGATATGAGCCATTTAAATAGCTGCCACCAAAGGCTGGGTTTACTGGTTGATAAATAAGTTGAGTGGCAAAGCAATCAACTGAAAGAATGAGCAATATTGAAGTAAATGTTATTTTTTTCATTTTGGCTTTCCATGCTTAGAATTCGTCAGGTGCGAGATCTGGGTCAAACAACGCTCCTAAAACGGCTTGTTCATTTTGCTTAACTACCGCAGAGTTAACGCGTTTAGCGGCATAATTGGCTTGGTCATCTATATTCCGACTAATAGGCGACACAAAAGTCACAAAAACGGTTTTTCTGTTTTGTTGTATTAATATTTTGCTACCACTTCTTGCTGTAGCTTGTTCAATAACGGTGAGCCCGGTATGTTTAGACTCGCCACCAATATCTCTGTATGCCGCGACAAATTCACGGTAAAAGCGATGGCCGAGTCGGGTCATCGCACGGTTTAAGATTAACCCATCAATTAAATCAGCTTCATCCTTAGGGACGGCATCATTAATATTAATAGGCTTAGTTTTGGGAGCTTTTTGAATATTCTTATCTGTCGCTGACGTTGTTGGCTCTTTGGCATTCTTAAGCTTTTCTGCGTGGCTTTGATCTATTGGCGGTTTATTTTTAGTGCTGATTTGCTTTAAAGAAGGTTCAGTCACTAAAGTTGATTTAATATCTAGTGTTGACTCTGTAGATAACCTTGATTCAGTAACTAAAGGTTTTGTTACTGAATTACCAGCGGCAATGACATGACTTGAAAAGATGAACAGAAAAAACATCAATAAGATGCTTTTCATACTCTAACCTCATGCATGTGAGTCTGTGCCCAAGCTATTGCTTGACCGCGACTGGATACCCCAATTTTTCTGAAAGCGCGATATAAATGAGTTTTAATTGTACTCTCGCTGACAAACAATTGATTGGCGATATCCAAATTTGTACTGCCAGCCAGTAACGCTTGAAGTACTTCTCTTTCACGTATGGTTAAATGCTCACTATCATCGTCAGCTTCATCACCAGTGACTGATTTATGTAAATCATGGGGTATAATGCTGCGACCTTTAAGTATTTCGTTAAATCCACTGCTAATAGCGGTAAGTTCAGCATCACTGTAAAATACACCAAACGTTGTAGCTGGGTGGATCAAAAATTTTGCATCAACTTGTTTGGGGAAATTAATAAATACCGTTTTCACCGAGCTGTGTTCGCGTTCGATTAAACGCTGTAATTGATAAGCTTGTTGTAAATCTATGGTAGCTAAATCAAACACCACTAAAGAGATTTCATGTGAATTTAATTTAGTACTCATAGTTGCTGGAGTTGCTTTAGCTAGCTTGACCAAAAACTCTTGGGGCCAACGACAATCAAGTAGGTCAACAAGCAATTGCGAACGAGAAACGATCATCCAATTGATAACTTTAAACATCACCCTTCACTCCATGTTATTACTTAAACAAACCTGTAGAAATTGTATAAAGTCAGGTTAGCAAGCCAACCTGACATATACTATTAGCCAAAAGAGTGTTTAAATTATTTTAAATATACTTTTGTACTACTATGGCATCATCACTGCGCCTTGATTAATGGTCACAGAGTTACCATCACCAAAGGTGGTCACTGACGAAGTATTGCCCATATCAGTTTGTGTTACTGCAACAACATTTGTACTGCCAATGATATAAACATCAGCAAAGTGCTCTGTGCCCGTTTGGCTAATATCAAGGTCATTAGTTGAACCAAACCAAGACTCTCCAATAGCTTCGTTCAAGCTGCCTACCTGTACAATATCAACCATTGAGCCAGTACTTGCACCGTCGGCATAAGCGCTATTATCATCACCAGTTTGCGTCACATTGACAACATTATTGCTTCCCCATGCACCCGCACCAAAACCGGTCCCATAAGAATTAGTTGCATTGTCGTTATCAGTCACAGAGTTTCTATTACCGGTTTGAGTAATAGTAATAGTGTTGTTGGCGTTATATCCTGTTTTTGCACCAGCATAGTTATCATCACCAGTTTGGTATACAGATACTGTATTTGTTACGCTATCAGGCAATTGAGTAACCAATGCCTCGTTTGAAATACCTGCTTGAACAACAGTTGCAGTATCACCGCTACCAGCTTGATTGACTGTCGCTAAGTTACTCATATCGCTTTGGGTAACCGTGGCAGTATTATTGGCATTACTTTGATTAACAAATGCCATTTGACCGTCACCAGACTGAGTTACGGTTGTAGTTTGGTTAAAGTCTGATTGCTCCACAGTAGCTTGACCATTAACACCACTTTGCATCACAGTAGCCAAACCGCTATCACCAGACTGGTTAACATCAGCCTCATTATTCAAATTAGATTGAGTAACAAATGCCTCGTTACCATTGCCCATTTGCATCACTGCAGCATCATTCGACAAGCCTGTTTGTACAATATCTGCCCAGTTATTATCGCCAGATTGATCAATTACCGCGACTGTCTCTTCCAAAGCATTATCTGTTAGCGTATTTGTTTGCTGAAATATGCTACCTGTATTGCCAGCTCCAGCCTGCGATATGGTCGCTTCTGCACCATCTGAATTATCCTGCTCAATGTAGGCATCATTACCAGTGCCAACAGACTGATTAATGGTGGCATCGGCAAAGTCAGACACATAATTGTTAATTTCTGCAGTATCACCATCACCTAACTGATTGATGGTCGATGATGCGCCATCGGCATTTTCTTGCGTAATAGTTGCAATATTACTGTCACCCACTTGATTTACTGCCGCTTCTGCAGCTTGGGCATTGTAATATTTCTGCACTATATTCGCTTTATTCAAACTACCTTCAGTATCAATAGTCGCTGATGCTGTAGCGGTTGAATTATGCTGAGAGATTGCCCCTTCATTCCCATTACCCACTTGAGTAATAAAAGCTGCAGTATTTGAAGTATCAGCTTGAGTCACTTCTGCAGAATTCTCATCACCAGATTGTGATACTGTTGCTGCATTTGACTCGCTATTGACTTGCTGCGTAATCATGACAGAATTATCATTACCAACTTGGTCCACAGTTGCCATGTTACCATCACTAGCATGCGCACTAGTTGAAGCAAATAGTACAGCTGAAATTAATAAAGCTAATTTTGAATGTTTCATTATTGTCTTTCCCTATACGTTTAGTTAGATAAATTATCTTTGGGTGATCACAACATCTTGTGAGTTTCCCCATTGAAGTACACCCACTGCGTTTCCAGACCCGTGCTGCTGGATCTCTATCGAATTGTCGTAACCACTTTGCTTAATTAAAGCTAGGTTCCCAGTTCCTGTTTGCATCACATCGAGGTATAAATTTTCTCCGCGTTGCAACGAAACAACCGCATTTCCAAAACCCATCTGCAAGATTTCAGCCTCAATATTGGCACCAGACTGCCTAAGGCCTGCAATATGATGCGAGCCTTGCTGATTAACATTTATTGAATTATTAAAACCGAATTGTTGAGATTGAAAACGATTAGCGCTACCAGACTGATATAAGCTTAATGAACTATCACTGCCATCTTGTGAAACTCGAGCTAAATTAGCCCCACTGGCAAGTTCATCAAAATCACTTAAATCAGACTGACTGAAAGTAGGAAAAGAAGCTAGACAGACGACAAAGGCAAATGAAATTGCTATTATCTTAGTTAAGCGATGTAAATACTTACTTTTTAATACGTCCATGCTTTCTGCCTTTAACAACTGACTGAAAGGAGAATTCCCTTCACATTTTCAGTGGGTAAAGTATTGCTCAATAAAATCTATTCTAAATCCACCTCGAGTATTAAAACCTCATAGACTAATAGCTATAAAATCCTCCCCCCCCCC
>NZ_MCTY01000195.1:0-182 GCF_002873635.1 Shewanella sp. 10N.286.52.B9 | reverse complement strand
CCCCCCCCCCACTTTAGTATAAAAAAATAAAACCACTTACCAACCTTTTACTTAAATTTAACTAATAAAAACAGACCATTAAACTGATAAGATTAGTTCAGAAGATTATGCAACCATTAATCTTAAACCGGGCTGTTTTTAGCATTAAACTTTAATCTAAATAAAATTAAAAACTTTAAAGT
>NZ_MCTY01000194.1:0-47966 GCF_002873635.1 Shewanella sp. 10N.286.52.B9 | reverse complement strand
TCGTAAGATCGTGATTGCGATCGCTATAACTTGATTAGATCTGATTTATTGGATCAAAAGACTAATTTTTAGATCAACTTATATTATTTAGCTTTATAAGCATTAACAATATCGTTTATTAAACCCGGACCTTGATAAATAAAGCCAGTGTATATCTGTACCAATTCTGAACCTACATCAAATTTAGCTAAGGCATCTTCGGCACTATTTATTCCACCGACGCCAATAATCGGGATCTCACCGTTCAAATATCCCGCTAATTGTCTGATCACTTGAGTAGAAAGATCCGTCAACGGCTTACCACTTAAGCCACCCGCTTCGTTAGCATTGTCTAAGCCAACAACCGCATCACGGGTTAAAGTGGTATTTGTCGCAATCGCTCCATCAAATTTACTTTTTAATAGCGATTCAGCAATCTTTTCAATTTCTTCAGAGGTTAAATCCGGGGCAATTTTTAGTGCTATTGGTACATACTTATTGTACTTTTTAGCGAGTTCTGTTTGTTTTTCTTTTAATGAAGATAATAAATCGTCTAATAACTCACCATATTGCAGCGTACGTAGACCTGGAGTATTAGGTGATGAGATATTTACCGCGATATAATCCGAATATTGGTAGACTTTTTCCATGCAGATTAAATAATCATTCTTACCTTCATCTACTGGGGTATCTTTATTTTTACCAATATTTACACCAACAATAATATCGGATTTCTTCGCCATTAAATTTCTGACTAAATTATCTACACCTTTATTGTTAAAACCCATTCTATTAATGATTGCTTTTGCAGGTTTTAAGCGAAATAAACGCGGTTGTTCATTACCCGGTTGTGGACGAGGCGTTACCGTACCGACTTCAATATGACCAAATCCCATCGCATGAAATGCATCAATTGATTCGCCATCTTTATCCAATCCAGCCGCCAAGCCAACTGGATTTTTAAAATTAATGCCCATACAAGTCACAGGCGCTGAGGCAACTTTTTGACTGTAAAATAGGTTTAAAGGGTTGTTTCCAGTATTTTTTAAACTTCCGATAGCGATATTATGCGCGATCTCTGGATCCATCTGAAACATTACTTTTTGTGCAACTTTATAAAAAAACATGCTTTCTCCTAAACCTAAAAAAAGCCCCGGCTATCGCCAGGGCTCGTTCACTTATTATAAATAATTATCTCGGTCCTTCGCAATGAAGGATCAATAAATTAAGTTCTCGCAGTGCCACTGAGAATTTTGCAAAATCATGGCTTTGAGACACCTTAAATTCAGTCAGTAGGTTAAACCAGCGTTCTAACAACTTTTGATTATTATCAATCCACTGGTTAATGATCACATCTGCATCGCAAGAGTCTGTACAGGCTCGAAGGACTGTAGAGCTTAATGAGCGCTGTTGCCAATCTAACTCTTCTCTGAAGGCTGCGCGGGCTAATCCTTGCCAATGATTGGACACTGGTTGAATACTAATCTGTTCTAAGAACCAATGTAATTCAACTTTTGCACCTAATCTGAAATACGTTTCAGCAACCAGTTTTACTGATTTGTCCTCAAGTTGGGCAATTTGAGCAATATCTAATGCTGAGAATAAGGTACTCATTTTAGCGATAACATGCGCTAAAGACTCTGGTACTTGCTGTTCCTGGAGTAATTTAATTTCAGTTGAAATAGCCATAACTTCTGCAGAAATCATATATTGATCAACATTAGCTTTTAATTCATCAAACACAGGTTTGAAGAATGCTACAGTTTGCTCAATATTTTCACCTTTCTTGCGGTGACGAATTAACCAGCGACACGCTCTGCGCATGTTACGACGTAATTGGTGCAACATTTCACTTTGAACGTCAGCAGACACAATTCCATTAAGCTTAGTAATTGACTGTGTTAGTTCAGTTAAGCTAAATATTTCTCGAGCCATAGTGTAGCAAATTGCCGCTTCAGCAACTGAGGCACCGGTCTCATCTTGCATACGCTGTACAAAGTTAAAGCCCATATCATTAACCAATTCATTGGCTAATGAGGTTGCAATAATTTCACCGCGCAAAGGATGCGAAATCATCTTATCTGCATATTTATCTTTCAATTGCTGCGGGAA
Organism: Shewanella sp. 10N.286.52.B9; assembly: GCF_002873635.1. NCBI lineage: Bacteria > Pseudomonadati > Pseudomonadota > Gammaproteobacteria > Alteromonadales > Shewanellaceae > Shewanella > Shewanella sp. 10N.286.52.B9. The sequence goes on along the minus strand of NZ_MCTY01000194.1, from coordinate 45,875 downwards.
ATAGTTCGTTAGCAATTTACTTAAAAAACTATCTTCAGTGATTTCAGCGGTGACCAATTGCTCTTTTAGGACCATTTTGCCATAAGCAACCAATACTGATAGCTCTGGACGAGTCAGTGCACGGTTATTTACTAAGCGATCGGCTAACTCATCATCTGTTGGTAAAAATTCTAGGGCACGATCTAATTTGCCATCTTTTTCAAGATATTGAATGTATCGGATATGCTCTTTTAACTGAGCAACACCATGTGCCAGAGTCACAGAAATGGTGCGGGTTTGATCGTTACAGTCTTGCAGAACAATCTCACCGACTTCATCTGTCATTGACTCTAACAGACGGTTACGCTGTTTAACCGTAAGTTCACCGTCTGCAACAATAGTATTAAGTAAGATTTTGATGTTCACTTCGTTGTCTGAACAATCAACCCCACCGACATTGTCAACAAAATCAGTATTGACTCGGCCACCATTGGCTGCAAATTCAATACGACCCAATTGGGTTGCACCTAAGTTGCCACCTTCACCAATGATTTTAGCGTTGAGTTCATTACCGTTGACTCGAATAGCGTCATTAGCACGATCGCCAACTTCAGCATGAGTTTCAGTCGTCGCCTTAACGTAGGTACCAATACCGCCATTCCAAATTAAATCTACACGCATTTTTAGCAATGCTTGCATGAGTTGATTTGGCGTCATGGTGTTTTCGGTAGTATCCAGCATCAGCTTGATTTCTTTAGTCAATTTTAATGACTTAGCTGAACGTTGGAATACTACCCCGCCTTTTGACATTAGCTTGGTATTGTAATCTTCCCAACTTGAACGCGGTAAATTAAATAAACGCTCACGCTCGATATAACTGGTTTCAACATTAGGATTGGGATCGATGAAGATATGCATATGGTTAAATGCCGCCACTAACTTAGTATGACGGGATAACAACATGCCATTACCAAATACATCACCAGCCATGTCGCCAATTGCCAGACAGGTAAAGTCGGTAGTTTGACAATCGATGCCTTCTTCACGGAAGTGACGTTTGACAGACTCCCAAGCCCCTTTGGCGGTAATGCCCATTTTCTTATGGTCATAACCATTACTGCCGCCAGATGCAAATGCATCACCTAACCAAAAGTTGTATTCAATGGCGATTTCGTTGGCAATATCGGAGAATGTTGCAGTGCCTTTATCGGCTGCAACCACTAAATAGGCATCATCTTCGTCATGACGAACCACATCTTTTGGCGGTACAACATTGCCTTCGATGATATTGTCACTGATGTCCAATAACCCGCGAATGAATAAGCGGTAACACGCTTGCCCTTCGTTAAAGAAGGCTTCACGGCCGCCGTCTGTAGGCAGCTGCTTACACACAAAACCGCCTTTTGCACCAACAGGAACAATCACGGTATTTTTAACTTGTTGCGCTTTGACCAAGCCTAGTACTTCAGTACGGAAATCTTCACGACGATCTGACCAACGTAAGCCACCACGAGCGACTTTACCACCACGCAAATGCACCCCTTCAAACCTTGGTGAATACACAAAGATTTCAAATTTTGGCAATGGACGCGGCATCTCAGGAATATCTTCAGGTAAAAACTTGAATGAGATATAAGATTTAACATCAACATCGTTAATCGTTTGATAGAAGTTGGTACGCAGCGTTGCGTTAATCAAATCTAAGTAACGGCGAATAATGCGGTCATCATCAAGGCTAGAGACATCTTCTAGGCGTAAATCGATTTGCTCATAAAATTTACTGAGAGTGCGGGTTTTAAGTTTAGGGTTAAACTTACGAATAAACATTTTAACTAATAAATCAGCAATTTGCGGATAACGATTAAAGGTTTCTTCGATATATGATTGGCTAAATGTTGCATCTATTTGACGCATATATTTGGCATAAGCACGTAAAATAGATACTTCACGGCCAGTAAGGCTGGTTGCCAACACCATGCGGTTAAAGCCATCATCTTCAAGTTTCTTTTGCCATACTTGAGATAACGCATTTTGGAATCGATCTTGGCTATCTGCCAAGTTTTCAATTGCTGCGCCCTGCACCATCATTAAGAAATCAAGGATCCAATAGGTGGCACCATCTTCAGTTTTCACTTCATATGGACGCTCATTGATGACCCGTAATCCAAAGTTTTCTAACATTGGCAGTACATCAGACAGATGTATCGGTTCATCTTTATGGAACAACTTTAAACGTACTTTATTATCATTTAAGGCTGTTTCTTGCGGCTGATAAAATAGCATGCCTAGTTTATGCTCGTCATTCAACGCTTCAAGGTGCTGAATATCGACCACGGCTGAACTCGGCAATACATCTTCTTTATAGCTTGGTGAAAACGCATTGAGGTAACGTTTAACTAAGCCAGTACCCGATTGCTCACCTAATGAGTTAGTTAATGAACTCTGTAATTTATCTTCCCAAGAGCGCGCCGCTTCAATTAGGTTTTTCTCAATAGCAGCCACATCGACATCCATATTATTATTATCAACTTTCACGATGTAGTGCGTACGCGCTAAAGTCGATTCTGAGAAATAAGTGGTAAATTCAACATCTTCAGTGCTGTTAAAATGCTGCGCTAAAATACGTTGAGTGTCTTGACGTAATTTAGTGTTGTAGCGATCTTTTGAAACATACACCAAACAGGACAAAAATCGGCCAAAACCGTCTTTACGAACAAATACTTTTAATTTGTCACGGTCTTGCATATGTAATACACCACGAGCAACGCTGGCTAATTCATCTTCTTTAGATTGAATTAACTCATCACGAGGTAAATTCTCAAGGGTATTCATCAACGCTTTGTAGTCATGTGAACGTGGTGCTAGACCTGAGCGCTCCATAATCCGTTCAACTTTTTCAGCTAACAGCGGTATTTCTCTGGGGCTACGGTTATAAAGATTGGACGCGTAAAGACCTAAAAAGCGATCTTCTCCAATCACGTTACCTTTTTTATCAAAGCGTTTAATACCGATGTAATCCACATAAGCGGGCCTATGAACTCGGCTTTTAGTCGAGCTTTTAGTCAGCACTAACAGACTCTCATCTAGAGCTTCTTTTCTTGCTGATTGAGAAAGCGAAGACAGTAATAAGCCACGCTCGCCGTTTTTATTAACAGAGCGGCTCATTAATCCTAAACTTGAATCTAAATCAGGTACTAACTCAACATCACCTTCAACACGCTTTAACTCATAATAGCGGTAACCTAGTAGGGTGAAGTGATGATTATTTAGGTAGGTTAAAAAGCTAATTGCTTCTTCTTTTTCACATTTCGCGCCTGGAAAAGGCTGCTTAGGTAATAATTTTACTGTTTCTGACAATTTGTCAGACATTTTTTGCCAATCAACGACTGACGACACCACATCAGCAAAAACTGATTCAAGTTCTTTACCAATGGCTTTAATATCGGCTTCACTGCTTTGGCGATCAATTTCAATCAAAAACACCGCAACATTTTCTGTGTTTTCATCAGCATCTTTAATAAAAGACACTTCTTTAACTAATTCTTTTTCACGCACCAACGCCATTGGTGTGTGCAGCATCATATGAGCAGTAATCCCCATACGATTTAACGCCATAGCAACTGAATCAACCAAGAATGGCATATCAGGCTGTATAATTTCGATAATACTATGACTTGACTGCCAGCCATGTTTTGACTGACTTGGATTAAATACCCGAATGTGGGTATTGGTTGCAGCAGATTTGTTTAAGGCATTCCAAAGACTTAATACTGCGCCATACAAATCGCTGTCATTACGAGCGTTTAAGTCGTCTTCTGACATATGTGCGTATATACAATGGGCAAATTGCTCAACTTGTTTTGCTTGAGTATTAGGGATTTTTTTATGAATTAAATTGACTACATTTTCTAGTAGTACTGAAGGCATTGCATCTTTAAAGGCCATGTTGCAGTTTCCTTAAGCGTTTATGGCAGCGCTTTTATCATTATATTGGATGCTTCGGCTTGTTGATCCCGTCTTAAACTGAGATCTGCCGCAAAGTTTATTACTAATTTCATGCTATTTCGAGCTAAATTTTAGTGGTAGATCCTCTAAAACCCTTGTTAATTCAAGAATTATAGTCACTAATTGACCAATCAAGCGTTTAGATAGACTAACTATGCAAAAAAAAAAAGGAGCTAAGCTCCTCTTTAATTTATAAACCCTTTAACTTACTTGGGTTTGCGCCAGAAAACGGCTGATAATGCGGGCAAAATAATTATCGCTCCCAACATATTCACTAAAAACATGAATGTTAATAAAATTCCCATATCCATTTGGAATTTCAGCGCAGAAAAGAACCAAGTACTCACACCGATGGCTAAAGTAAGCCCGGTAAAAATAACCGCACTGCCTCGCTCAATTAACGCTTCAAAATAGGCTTGCTGCACCGCCATGCCATTGTTGAGTTTACCTGCCATAGTCGAGAGAATATAAATACCATAATCAACACCAATACCAACACCTAATGCAATCACCGGTAAAGTGCTCACCGCAAGGCCGATATCAAGCCAAGTCATTAATGCTTGTGCTAATGTCGACACCACATATAACGGCACAATCACTGCTACCGTCGCTTTAAGTGATTTGAAGCTAATTAAACATAGGATAAATACAGCGCCATAAACATAAATCATCATAGGTAGCTGCGCTTCACTAACAGCTTCGTTAGTCGCAGCCATGACACCAACAGGGCCAGAAGCCAGTTTAAATTGTAATGTTTCGGTATTGAGCTTTTCAGCTACATCTTTGACTTTAGCAATCACCACTTCAATGGTTTCAGCCTTATGATCTTTCAAAAATAAGAAAATAGGCATCACCGAACAGTTGCCGTTTAATAAACCTGATGTCGTTGGTACTCGTCCTACCGCTTGCACTAAACTTGCTGTGGTTCTTGGCAATATTTGCCACTTAGGGTTACCTTCGTTAAAGCCGGCATTAACCTGCTTAGCCACTGACGCTAAACTGGCTGTTGATTCAACTCCCGGGGTATTGGCCACCATCCATTCGAATTGATCGATCTCAGCTAATATGGAATGATAGGTACAGGCTTCAGGGGTTGCTTCAACAATCACCGTCATATAATCAGTGGTAATTGAATAATTATCAGTAATATAAAAAGTATCTTGGTTGTATCTTGAATCAAGATGCAATGCCGGCGCACCGCCTTGAAGGTCACCTATTTTCATATTACTGGCTTGTTGCAAGCCAAAAGCATATAACAGTGCAGTACAAATCAGCACAATGACAGCATATTTAGGAGTGGCAAATTTAGATAAGCTACGCCAAATCCCTTCAATTTTATCTTTTTGCGCTTTATTCTCTTGAACCGGTTTGATGTTGGTGTAAGAAATAACCAGTGGCAATAAAATTAAATTGGTCAAAATAATAACAGCAACACCTAATGATGCCGATATCGCTAACTCTCTAATAATACCGATATCGATTGCAAGTAAGGTTAAAAAGCCAACGGTGTCTGATAATAATGCAATACCGCCTGGTACTAATAAACTACGAAACGCGGATGCAGCTGCAGCTTTAGTGGCTTGTCCATCACCAACACGGCGCCTAACCGCATTAATCATTTGTACCCCATGGCTTACGCCAATTGCAAACACCAAAAATGGTACAAGAATTGACATTGGATCTAAACCAAAACCTACTACTGTTAACAACCCAAGTTGCCACACCACCGCAATTAAGCTGCATACTAAAGGCAAAATCGTCAGCATTAATGACTTAGAAAATAAATAAACCATCACAGCTGTGATTGCGATAGCAATCAAGAAAAACAGCAGCACGCCCTTAGCGCCTTCAGCTACATCACCAGCCATTTTAGCAAAACCAATAATATGGATTTTGATGGTATCGGTTTCATATTTAGCGCGTAATTCATTTTCAAGTTGCTGAGCAAATTGAATTGTATTTAACGGCTTAAAAGTAACATCTTTTTCAGCGCCTTCAGAAGCAGCCATTTCTTCGTCAGTTTTTGCCACAAACTCCATTAACTGAGCTGTTAACATAGCTGATGAATAATCATTGGATACCAAACGGCCAACAATACCGGCTTTTTCAATATTGTCTCTGACAGTATTTAAGCCATAGTCATCATTTCGAAAGTCTGCAGGTATCACAGGGCCGCCAGCAAAACCATCTTCAACAACTTCAGTAAATCGAGTCGAAGGTGAATACAATGACTTAACTTGAGAGCGCTCAACCCCAGGAATGAAAAAGAGTTGATCATGTACATTTTTGAGGGTTTCAAAATACTCTGGGTTAAAAATATTACCACTGGTATCTTCTACTGCAACCATGATCCTATTGGCACCACCAAAATCTTTTTGATGCTTAGTATAGGTTTTCATGTATTCATGATTTAATGGAATATTCTTACTAAAAGCGGCATCCATTTTTAATTGGCTAGCTTGGTAACCTAGAAAGAAGGTAATTAATATAAATGAAAATATTACCCACATCCTGTGTCTAAAGAGGTAACTTTCAAATCCATTGACCAGTTTTTCTAACATCTTATCGGCCCTATTATTGTTGTTTTATTTATAGTTATCATTTTGTGATGTTTACTTAAGTTGAAATAAGCCTTTAGTACCTGCAAACCAAAGTTCGCCTTGGTTGTCACTGGCTACAGTAACAATGTTTTCACCTTGTCTACGAGCAATGACCTTAGCCTCAAGTTCGTTATTAAGTTGGATAATCATGCCAGCATTACCCACTAGGTATAGTGAGCCATCAGGGTTGATAAAGGCGTTATGTATTGTTGACTTGACCGGTAATTCAATTTCACTCCATTGTGAAAATTGTTTATCGGTTACAAAAACATGTCCACGAAGCCCCATCAAAAAGATATTGCTATCTGTTTCAATGGCATTAAACATTGAACCGTCATAAACAAAATCTTGTGCACTAAAGGTTTTACCATTATCAATTGATGTGGCCACTAGTCCAAGTTCACCAACCATTAATAAACTATTGTCAGCTAATTGAATAATGCGGTTAAAATGAGGTAATAGTGCGGCACGTTCAGATAAATACAGCGCTTCATCTTCAGCTTTTAAATCCGCTAAATAACCAATATCTTCTTCGAATAATAACTCTTCATGGAATTCTTCTTGCCAGTTTTGACCGCCATCCTCGGTGCGATAAAACAAGCCATATGCCCCAACCGCTATACCGTTTTTATCATCAAAAAATAAGATATCTAATAACGGTTTTTCAATCTCATGAGACTGAAATTGTAAGGCCCAAGTTAAGCCACCGTCTTGGGTATGAATGATGGTTGCGTCATGGCCAACGGCCCAGCCTTGCATATCATCGAGAAAAAATACTTTGGTTAGCTGCGCGATAACAGGTGTACTAACTTGTTGCCATTGTTGTTGTTTGACTAATACATGGCCACGTTCACCCACTGCAACAAGCTTATCGCCAGCTTTAGCAATATCGACAACTAAAGATGATTGAGCGAGGGGTTGGAGTTGAACGCTGAGAGGATCAAATTGAGCATTTGCTGATGCAACACCGAAAAAGCAGCTAACACTGATTACGGCAACATTGCGAAGTGTGCGAAACGACATACAAACTTCCTTAAGAATAGCTGGGGCGCATGATGCGCCCCATAAAGGTCTTAGCGAATACCTGCGCGACGAAGCGCATCAGGTGTGAAATTAGCTTCAGAAAGCTTGGCATCAAAATTATACATGCGGCCTTCGTTATCTAATCCCATAGCCAAGTAACGACGAGATTGTAAATCGTGGAAAATTTCTAACGTACTCCAATGAGTTGGAACTTCATAGTAGTTGATAGAATGTGCAGTACCTACACGATAAAGCTCATCACGGTTATCATACATATCGGTCAACGATACTTGCCATGAATCTTCATCAATATAGAAAACACGCGTTTTATAGATATGACGCATACCGTCTTTAAGAGTTGCTTTTACTTCCCAAACACGGTGTTTTTCCCAACGAGCATACTCAGGATTGATATGACCAGGTTTTAGGATTTGATCATATTCAAGTGCATCAGAATGAAGTTTGTAATCATTGTAAGGGATATAAACTTCTTTCTTACCAACGAGTTCCCAGTTATAACGCACTGGCGAGCCGTTGAACATGTCAAAATCATCTGTGGTTCTTAAACCATCTGAAACAGTACCCGGCGTATCAAAAGCAACATTTGGCGCTTTACGCACGCGGCGTTGGCCAGTGTTATAAGTCCATGCTTGACGAGGTAATGCTTCTTGATCCATGGTTTCTTTAACTAACAATGCAGTACCAGCAAGACGTGCAGGCTGACGAACAACTTGTTTAAAGAAAAACAAGGTATTCGTTTCAGCGAGTTTATCTAGCGTGATCTCTGGACGGCTATATTCAAAACGGATCTCTTCAGCGGTTTCGATCAAGGTGTAAGCGCCACTTTTTGTTGGTGAAGCTTGGCTACGATAAGTTTCCACATCAACACCGCGGTAACGCAAAATATGGTTCCAAATAACCTCTAAACCAGTTGATGGGATTGGAAATGGCACACCAATAGATGCTCCACTCACGCCATTACCATTTGAAACTAATTCAGCGTTCAACGCATTAGCTTTAGTTGCATCATAAACATACTGAGGCACAGACGCTGTACGACGAGTCTCATAGACATTCATTTTGTAGGTATCTGGATACAGTTCAAATAACTTAACCTGACCCGGTGTTAAAAACTCAGCATATTGTGCTTTGTTAGCATTAGTAATGGTAAACAGTACTTTATCGCTTGGAAAAGGATCTGGGTGATGCATGCCCTTTTCATACCCTGCTGGTGCTGATGTAATGCCGTTATCCCATGCAGGAATAGACCCATCTTCATTACCTGCTTTAACTGCCCCTAACGGTGTTAATTCAGTACCTAATTTTGCAGCTTCGGCTTCTGATACTTTCGCCATCGCTACTGGTGCAGTCAGCGATAACATGACAGCAGCCGATAATATCGTCAGTTTCTTCATTATTATTATCCTTTTAGATCGAATACTTGACGTTGAAAGAGACATAATCTCTATCAGTCATTGCATTAGTTGTGCCTACGCCACCAAAGAAGCTGTTATAGGACAGATCTGCCCCCCAGCGACTGCGATAGTCAAAGTTTAGACCAACAGCCACAGACTTACGCCCTTCAGTAAATAAGAACATTGGATCTGGTGTAATACCGTCAACATCGTGAGAGAAAATCACCCGAGGTGACATATTCACACCGGCAAAGACATTGTTAAAGTCAGCCTTAGCAACTAAACGATATCCCCAAGCAAAATCAGTAGGGAACGGATTAGTTTCAGGACCATCATGCAGTGCTTCGATAATGCCTGGCATATCAGGATTGCCACCAGAACGAGCTGTTCCTGGGCCATTTAAACGTAGCTCATCAAATCCTGGCATGTCATGGATCCACACGCCGCCAACCTCAGCGAGCATCACTAAATTATCTGTCCCCCAAGTTGGACCAAATAAATGGGTTAAAGTGAACTGAGCTTGAGTGGTATCAGATAAAATGAAACCATCAATAGTCTCACCGGGCTGTACGCCTTCGATTTGCGATAGGCCTTCTAGATCAGGACGAAGTCCTGCATTTGCAAGCTGCTCAGGCATACCAGCAAATAACAATTCAACATCATCAATTTGTAAAGGCTCATCAATACGATGAGATACTTCACCAGCTACTGAGGTGTCGCCCACTAAAGTGTTAAAACTTGCGCCATATAATTGAATATCTTCAGGGTAAACAATTTGTGCTTTAGTAAATGTTTCCATGCTTAGCATAAGTTCGCGGTCAATTTCACCGCCACTTGCAGCTAAACGGCCATAATCACGAGCCACAGCTTCACTGGTAAAGTTTGATGCTGTACCACTGATGATAGGGCGGCGACTATGGTAATTCATGTAATACAAGCCAAATTCAGTTTCACCGAAATTAGGCGCGTAATAACCTAGTTTGATACCATATTGGCCATCATCTGCAGGCTCTTCTTCATCCTGAATTAACGCAACTTTAGTTGCGTATGGCACCATATAAGCAGCGAATGCAGGGTCAAAATTAGCTGCAGCAGCTGCACCATAAAGTGAAGCATATTCAGACATTAAGAATTCAAGATTAATATCAGGGTTAGCGTTAAAACCTAACTGTGCATTTTGGCTATAACCGCCAAAACCAGCAAAATCGTTTGTCGCGAAGTTAGAACCAGGTGTTGGTACCCAAATTGGCTCCCAATCATATTGGTAATAAGCTTCAACGTTTAAATTTTCAGTTAGACCTAATGAAGCCCACACCATGCCTTGCGGACGAAATGCTTCTTTAAGCTCGGCACCCGGTGCATTGAGAATATTTAAATCGACTGGGTTAATCACACCAATACCATGAGGTATTAAGGTGCTTTCCCCCCAAGATACAACTTGGTTACCCACACGGACTGATAATGGGTTTTTGCCATCATTTAAATCGAAATTACCGTATACAAAAGCATCTAATAAGCGAATGTCTTTACATTGCACTTCTGATGCGCGGCTATCTTCACACGGATCAAATTCTTTGCCAGTTAGCGGGTCATTAAAGTCATAATCACCATCGCTGATTTTAGTATCGTAGAAGTACATACCACGAACAAACAAACCGAAATTTTTATACTCTAGTGACAGTTCATGTAACCCTTTGAAACGTTCAGAGGTGGTATCCCCTTTCGAATACAGTAGGTTACTCAGGTCGTTGTTACTTGAGTAAGAACCTGCTTGGTCCCAAATTTGAGCCGTAGTATAGATGGGTGTTTCGCCAAAAGCCCCACCAAAGGCAGAGTAATTAGACCAATCCATTTGAGGTTGGTTGACCTTACCGATCTGTCCTTCCCAATCTCTATCAGACACACGCCAGCTAGCTCCGACAGTCCAAGTAGAATCGAAAGTACCGCGTACTTCTCCCCAATCAAATGAAACAGCATTAACGCTACTGCTCATCCCCAAAGTTAATGCCGACACCACCCCCAAAGCGAGTGCCGACTTGTTAAAGCGTCTTTTAACAATATTCATTTTGCTTCTCTCCGTAACCTGCCGGATTCGTTGTTATAGGATTTAAACCAACATTTTGTTAGCCTACAGGCAACACCATTGTTACAGCAATTAACATGATTCGGCAAGTTCAAAAAAAAGAAAATTTATGAATGAATTGGTGCAGTTAGATGATTTTATGGGTAAAAAAAGTCAGACTGATTTGAATTGAATGGCTTAAATATATGAGCCGTGAGTAAACTTTAAATGTAATTGTTAACTTTCAATAAGTTAGAGGTGATAATTCCAGCTAATTTAACACCCTCTAATCAATCGACCGTTTGAAGTAAATACTCTAAATCTTGTTTAGTGAAATGAAATTACCTGAGGTATTGAGGTGTAAAATGAAACTGCCATGGATGCCTGAGGCCGTTACAAATGGTCTGAAATACTTACCATTTATATGTAATACTTTGCCGTTACGGTCTAGAACTTCGACGTTTTTTACCACGCCCTGGTAAAAAGGCAGAAAATCATTAAAGCTTACATATATTGAAAAATAAAATTCCATGATGACTCGGTAAAACCCTATAAAAAAGCCCACAATAATTTACTTAAACCCTTGTGGGCGTTAATTGTTATAAACGATAGTTAAGCTTGCTCTAACGCCTTTTCAACTTTCTCGAATAAATCTTTCGATAAATTCGGTAATGCTTTTAATCGCTGTAACGATGCTTTCATCAGTTGCTGACGGTTTTCGTCAAACTTGCTGAATTGAATAAGCGGAGTGATCATTCTTGCCGCTATTTGTGGGTTTAACTCGTTAAGCTTGATCAACACATCAGTGAGATACTGGTAACCTTTACCTGAAGCATCATGGAATTGATAGGTGTTTGCCGCTACGAAAAATCCAATTAATGAGCGTACGCGATTAGGGTTATTGAAACTAAAACTTTCATGCTCAGTGAGCCCTTTAATAACCTCCAACACATCTGCGGAATTTTGCGAGGCTTGTAAGCTAAACCACTTATCCATCACTAGCGGCGTTTTTAGCCACTTTTGCTCAAAATCTTGCATTAATGACTGCTGACAAGTCAACTGGCCCGAGACTGCCGCTTTTAATGCGCCTAAGCTATCTGTCATATTTGAAGCTTGCTGATATTGGTTAATCACCAAGTCTTCATATTCAGAAGACACTTTAGACAACAAACTTAAGCAAATATTCTTAAATGCACGACTTGCTGCATTATCTTCATTAATCAAGCTACGATAGCGCGTTACCAGCTCGTCTAAACAAGACTCTGCGATTTCATTAACCACAAACTCTCTTGCAGCCGCCAAGGCATCTAAGTTCACTGTCTCTACTTGTTCAATTAATGCTGCAGCACTTGGGAATGCCAAAATCTCAGCCACTAGCGCTTTATCGATGCTTTCATCGAGGATAATTCCTCTAACAGCTTCAATGACTCTGGCATCTAAATGCATCGTTTCTTTCGCTTCAAGACTGGCGACGTTTTGCCACACGGCTTGGCTAAATAACCCAACAGATGCTTCCCAGCGAGCCACTTCGCTTGATGCGTAGCGCGTTAAGTGCACTAACTGATCAACATTAAATTGATAATCAAGTCTTACTGGCGCTGAAAAGTCTTGTAATAATGATGGAATTGGCGCTGACGCAATATTGTCAAATACAAAGGTTTCCTGTGCTTGTTTTACATCTAACACGGTATTAGCAACTGACTGACCTTGAGTATCGAGTAGCTCAATGCTGAACGGGATATGTAATACCTCCCCTGCAACACCGTTAGACATCACAGATTGTGCAACAGTCAGTGAATATTGCTTAGTCGCAGCATTATAGTGATCTGTTACTTTAAGCACCGGAGTGCCTGCTTGCCTATACCAGCGTCTAAATTGAGACAAATCGATTCCGCTTGCTGTTTCCATCGCGTTGACAAAGTCATCGCAGGTTACAGCTTGACCATCATGACGCTCAAAATAACACTTCATTCCTAGCTGGAATTTAGCTTCACCTAAAATGGTGTGCATCATGCGAATGACTTCTGCGCCTTTGTTATAAACGGTCACGGTATAGAAGTTATTCATTTCAATGACAGATTCAGGGCGAATAGGATGTGACATAGGTCCAGCATCTTCGGCAAACTGTTGATTTTTCATGACACGAATAGCTTGAATGCGGTTAACAGCGCGAGAACCTAAATCGGAACTAAATTCTTGATCTCTAAATACCGTGAGCCCTTCTTTAAGGCTTAATTGGAACCAATCACGACAAGTCACTCGGTTACCTGTCCAGTTATGGAAATACTCATGCCCAACAACGGATTCAATGCCATGATAGTCTTCATCTGTCGCGCTGGCGGTATCTGCTAATACATACTTGGTATTAAATACATTGAGGCCTTTATTTTCCATTGCACCCATGTTGAAAAAATCTACCGCGACTATCATGTAGATATCTAAGTCATACTCTAAATCAAAACGCGACTCATCCCATGCCATCGACTTTTGCAATGACACCATGGCGTGGTTGGCTTTATGTAAATTACCTTTATCCACAAATACTTGTAGCTTTACTTCTCTTCCACTACGGGTGATAAATTTATCTTCTAATAAATCAAAATCGCCTGCAACTAACGCAAATAAGTAGCTCGGTTTTGGGAAAGGATCTTGCCAACGAACAAAGTGGCGACTTTCATCAGCACAAGTGCCCTGCTCGACTAAATTACCATTACTCAATAAAAACGGAAACGCTGCTTTATCTGCTTCGATTCTGACGCTATAAATGGCTAAAACATCGGGGCGATCAAGGAAATAAGTAATTCGTCTAAAGCCTTCTGCTTCACACTGAGTGCAATAAGCGCCATCGGACATATACAAACCTTCTAGGCTTGAGTTAGCTTCAGGATCTTGTTTAGTCACAACAGTTAATTCAAACTCAGATAGCTCGGTGTCAATGATAAGCTCATTGCTGTCTACTTTATAGTTAGCTTTTTGACCGTTAATCAATACTGAGGTTAACTGTATTTGCTCACCGACTAAATGCAAAGCGTCTTTGTGCTCACCAACTCTTTGAACTTTACTCGTTGCAACGACCTGAGTTTCAGCACCTTTTAAGTCAAAATCTAATGCAATATGACTAATGGTAAATAAAGGTGATTTATAATCTTTAAGATGTTTTGCTTGTGCTTGAGTCATAGGTAATCCTTGAATAACACTGCTCTTGTTAGAGCTAAAATTCACTTAATAAAAAACGCGCTTAGAGCGCGTTTTTTTGGCACGAAATAAAGTTTACTTCACTGCGAGTTTCTTTGCATCAACCATATCTAAGGTGATTAATGCTGTTTCGTCTAAGAAAGCATCTGGCACAACTAACTCGTCTTCAGTTTCTTCGTCAGCCTCATTTGCTTGTGCCACTTCAGTTGCCTCAATGCTAGTATCTGCACCGTCTTCGATTTCTTCATCGTCATCTAAAGAGGCTAATGGTTCTAAACCATTTTTAACACGGCGTTCATTGGTTCTATCAAGTAAGCGCTTATCATCATCTTCACGGGAAGCGATTCGCTCACTTTCAACTAATGAAATGGTTTTATCATCATGATGCTTCTTAAATTCAGCGATATCTTCAAAGATATAGCCAAATTCAACGTCTGCTTTAATACGTTGCTGATGCTTTTCATCAAGCTTAGTAATTAGCTCTGGCTTGATATTGCCTAAGGTGCCGTATTGCGCGACAGGCACCTTGTCCCATGGCAGTGCATTCTTCTCTTCAGATTCACCATATTCACCCGGCTCTAATGCACTTGGGAACATAATATCGGGTGTCACACCTTTAAGTTGGGTACTGCCACCATTTATGCGATAAAACTTAGCAATGGTGTATTGCACGTGACCAATTGGTTTGTCGTACATGTCATAAATTCTGCCAAGGCTTTTGTGCTGCTGCACTGTACCTTTACCAAAACTAGCTTCACCAACAATTAAGGCTCTATCGTAATCTTGCAATGCCGCTGCAAAAATTTCAGACGCTGATGCACTATAACGATCAACCATGACAGTTAATGGGCCATCATATGCGCTCTTGCCATCATTATCGCGGTTTTGAGTAACTCGGCCGTTGGCATCACGAATCTGAACCACTGGGCCCATATCAATAAACAAACCGGTTAATAATGTGGCTTCTGTTAAGGCTCCGCCGCCATTGCGACGTAAATCAATGATAACGCCTTCAACGTTTTGCTCTTTTAATTTAACCAATTCTTTTTCTACATCAACTGACAAGTTCATGTAAAAACCAGGAATTTGAATCACACCGACTTTACGGTTGGCATAGTCGCCTTCTGTTGGCTCAATCACTTTTGATGTTGCTGCGCGATCTTCTAAACGAATTTTGTCGCGGATAATGGTCACTTCAAATGCTTTTGCATTGGCGCCACCTTTTTTAGGTAAAATTTGTAAGTTAACTTCACTGCCTTTTGGGCCTTTAATTAACTCTACAACATCGTCTAATCGCCAACCGATAACATCAACAATTTCACCGTCTTTTTGGCCTACGCCAATAATTTTATCTTCAGGTGATAATTTTTCACTGGTAGCAGCGGGGCCACCAGCAACTAAACTTTTAATAATAGTATAGTCATCATCCATTTGCAGTACAGCGCCAATACCTTCAAGGCTTAAGTTCATTTCCATTTGGAAACGTTCTGCATTACGAGGAGACAAGTAACTGGTATGAGGCTCTACCGTGCGAGCAAAGGCATTCATCACACCTTGGAATACATCCTCGCTTTG
This sequence comes from Shewanella sp. 10N.286.52.B9, assembly GCF_002873635.1. Taxonomy (NCBI): domain Bacteria; kingdom Pseudomonadati; phylum Pseudomonadota; class Gammaproteobacteria; order Alteromonadales; family Shewanellaceae; genus Shewanella; species Shewanella sp. 10N.286.52.B9. Next base: position 30,021 of record NZ_MCTY01000194.1, on the reverse strand, counting down.
TGTTTGACTTAAACGCTTGATGGCATTGTTATAGCGCTTGCCTAATACTTCGACGGTTTCTTTCCAATCTTTACCAGCAAGTTTTAGATTCAGTGCGTCATATTTAACTCGTTGACGCCATAGCTCATTGAGCTCAGCTTCATCTTTTGGCCAAGCAGCTTCTTCACGATCAAACTCGTAAGCATCGCCGGCTTCGGTAAAGTCGAATTCTTTATCAAGTAAAGTAAGCGCATAAGCAAAACGTTCATAACGACGTTTTTGCACTAAGGAGTACATATCAAAGGCGGGTTCGATATTGCCAGATTTGACCATATCGTCAAACGAATGCTGATACTGTTTAAAAGTATCAACATCAGCTTGAGTTAGAACATTGCGACGAAAATCAAGTTGTTGCAAATATCTTTCGTAAATCAACTCAGAAAAAGCATCATCAAGTTCAAAGCGATGATAGTGAGAACGAGTAAATAAATTCGTTACCCTTTTACTCGCAACCTTGTGTTGAGGCTCTTGCTCAAGTTTAGGTAACTCGTTGATTTGAATCGTTGGTGTTATTGCCCAAGCCGAAAAACCGACAAATAAAGTGGCAATCGACGCAGCCAAAGTGAGTTTTCGCATCAACAAGTTACTCCTTAAATGATCACGATAATAAAATATGCTCTGCACGAACTTTTACGATTAATCCAGTATCAAGCTGTACATGGATATCTTCTTTCTTGATGTCAGTGATAACACCAGGTACAGGGTTTTGCCCTAACTTGACACTAACACGTTGTTTTTGCTTAAGCTCGTCAAATTTAGCAGCAACATAATTAATTTTAGGTGCGGCAGGTTTTGCAGGCTTAGCTGGACGGTCTTTTTTAACCGGCGCTTTAGCTGCAGGTTTTCTTGCTGGCTTTTTAGGGGCCGCTTTAGCCGCTACAGCTTGACGCTTAGCTTTGGCTTTTTCTTGACCTTCTTTCAACGTTTGTTGAGCGTGGTCAATATGTTCTTGCTCCAATTCGCCACAATCTTGACCGTCAAGATCGATACGTTGAACACCCGCTTTAACGCCTTTCAAGTAGCGCCAGCTGCTTGTATAACGTCTAAGTGCTACACGTAATTGTGTTTTACTTACTTTAGAATCATCAGCCAACCTAGCAGCTAAATCTTGAAACAACCCAATTTTTAATGGCTTAGTTTCACCTTCTGCAATAAAGCATAAAGGAAATGTTTCATATAAATACGCTAAAACTGCGTTGGTGTCGGTCAACTTGTCTGTTGATTCCATTTTTACTTCCACGTTATAAAAGGGACTGAGTCTCAGCTTTCTTTGCGAGTACAGTCGTTTATCTTTCGTTAAACAGATCTTGCTTAACGTTCAAATTAGCACTTCTTATTCGATTGCTAAAGCAATTGAAACATGCTTTAACAAATTAACTCACTTAGCTGTAATTTTACAGTAAATAAATTTTATCCATAGCAATGCGCGCTGTTCGGTATTATAAAGCTCATGGCAGCGATTGCGACCCGCAATTTGCTATATTTGGTCGCTAATTAAGCAAATAGGCAAGATTCAAAGCTTTTTACTAGCATTTCTAAGCCTTTTCTATCGTCTGTATCAAAACGATTCAATGATGGGCTATCAATATCTAATACCGCAACTACGTCATTGCCTTGGCGAACAGGGACTACAATTTCAGAATTACTGGCAGCATCACAGGCAATATGTCCTGCAAATTGATGCACATCTGCCACTAATTGTGTTTCATCATTTGCCGCTGCTGTGCCGCATACACCTTTACCGATCACAATACGTGTACAAGCAACTTTTCCTTGAAACGGACCAAGAACGAGTTGTTCTTCACGCTTAATATAGAAGCCAACCCAATTTATATCATCTAAGTTGTCATTTAATAACGCTGAAAAGTTTGCCATTCCTGCAATAAGGTCGTCTTCACCGGTCATTAATGCCAGTACTTGGCGGTTTAATGTGTCATAAAACTCAGCTTTCATTTTCCATCCTAAGTGAGGTTTTTATTATTCTGCAGCCGCTTTTTTAGTGGCTTTTTTGTTTGCTGTTTTGGGTGTAGCCGCTTTAGGCTTTACGATCCCTTTTAATAAATTTGCAAGTTCATCCTTGTTAGATGCAAGATAAAAAGCAAGTTTTTCGACACTATTTTCCTCTATTTCCAGCTCAGCGCCAGAAATAAAAGGCACTAAGTTATCCGCAATGTCGAGCATTTTGTCGTAGGCGTCAGCTTCTTTCTTAGATGTAAACGTCATCTTCTCAACCCCTTCTCTTACCACGACAAACTTTGTTATTACAGCCATGATTAACCTCTTACTGTTTTTATATACAGTGCATAGAGTGTCATAGAACTAACTTCTGATGCAAGTATTCTGATTATTCTGGTATTATTAGGTTTTATTGTAACTTGATAAATAATATTTCCACTGTGTTTTTAATCAAAACAAAGCGTTTTTTATTATTTTATTGCTCATTAATATTTCACTACATGGACGGTTTTCCTTTATTTATGCCGAAAAGTCTTGACCCGAACACCATTATATTATGCCGCTCCTGTGACTTAGCCGTTCAAAAGCGCGCCTTACCGTCTAATGTTCGCGCGTTATGCCCTCGCTGCCATACGGCACTTTATGACGTTCCTTACTGCTCAATCAATGGCATGCTTGCCTTGTGTATCGCGGCATTATTATTTTATATTCCGGCTAACTTTTTACCCATCATAGAAATCAACTTTTTAGGCAGTGTGCGAACAACAACAGTTTTTGAAACGGCTGTGACGGTGTGGCTGCAAGGTTATTGGATAGTTGGCATCGCTGTGATGGCGGCAGCGGTCATTGCCCCGGGATTATTAATTTTATCGATTTTATTACAAGTCACCATAGTAAAACTTAAATTGCACTCCTGTTTTTGGCAAAAGACATATCGCGCACTGCTTAAAAACCATGCGACCTTATCGCAACTTACTATGCTTGAAATTTACGTCATTTCATTTTTAGTAGCTGCGTTTAACTTGTCTGACTTCTCAGATATTTATTTAGGCATGGGCACCTTCTGTTTTTGTATGCTGTTTTTAGTTATCTTATTTTTACAACGGGAATATAATTTAGAACATATGTGGGGAATGGCTTATGAGCGCTAACACTCCTGCGCGGCAAGGAATACAAATCGGTTTTTGTTTATGCACTGTTTGTCGAAAAATCAATAACATCAGTCGTGACCGTTGTAGTCGCTGTGATTCTAAAATCCAAACACGTAATCATGCCAGTTTACAGCAAAGTTGGGCGTTATTGATTACCGCAGCCATTTTGCTGATCCCAGCTAATATCTACCCAATCACTGTGCTCACCAATCAGGGAAAAGTCACCTATGACACCATATTTACTGGTATTGTGCATTTGGTTCACTCTGACATGATCCCTATTGCCATTATTGTCTTTACTGCCAGTATATTGGTGCCTTGGCTAAAAATTATAGGCTTAGCGATTTACTTAATCGCTATTAGCTTTAATCTGCCAGTTTCTAAAAAGAAACTCATGATAGGCTTTCATATTATTGAATGGATTGGCAGATGGTCGATGCTGGATTTATTTGTTATTGCGTTAACTGTCGCCGTCGTTAATATGGGGCAATTACTTGATGCTAAACCCGCACCTGCAGCAACCGCATTTGCGTTAGTCATTTTACTGACTCAGTTAGCAGCAAAGGTATTAGATACTCGTTTACTTTGGGATCGCTTGGAAAAAAACAATGACACAAATTGAATCACCAAAAGTTGTTAAAAAGAAATTATTCTCGCCGATTTGGTTATTACCGATTGTTGCCTTGGCCCTTGGCGCTTGGCTTGGTGTAAAAAGCATCAAAGAATCAGGTATCGAGATTATTGTGCACTTCCCTAATGCCGTTGGTATCGATATCGGTAAAACCTTAGTCAAATACCAAGGTTTGACCGTTGGTAAGGTGACAGATATCAGTATCGACAATGAATTGTCTGGCGTTAATGTCAAAATTATTATGGATTATCGCTCTGAACCATTTCTCAATAAAAATTCCAAGTTCTGGTTGGTCACGCCTAAAGCCAGTATCACTGGTATTGAAGGTTTAGATACCTTGTTTTCAGGCAATTATATTGCCGTTCAACCCGGTGATGGCAGCTCAGCATCTGAATTTGTCGCCTTAAAAGATGCGCCAACTATGCTTCCTGATACTAATGGGGTGCTTATTACGCTGACCACCTCAAAATTAGGCTCACTGGATATCGGCTCAATGGTGTTTTACCGTCAAATACCTGTAGGGAAAGTTGTAAACTATCGCTTAATTGACAGCGATACCATTAATATCAGCACGTTTATCGAGCAACAGTACGCCCATTTAGTGACACTAGAGTCCCAGTTCTGGAACGTGTCAGGTCTAAAAATTGATGCGTCTATGTCGGGCATTAAAGTCAATACCGAAAGCTTGGCATCGCTGCTCGCTGGCGGAATTAGTTTTAATTCAGTCGCTAATTCTGCCGCGGCGCAAAATGGTGACAACTTTGTGCTTTACCCTGATGAACAAAGTGCTGTCAAAGGCATCGAATTCACTCTGCTAGCCGATAATGCTGATGAGATTAGTCAAGGCTCAACGTTAGTTTATCGCGGCATTGATGTGGGTAAGATTCATCAAACCCAACTAACTGAAAACGGCGTGAAGTTTTTAGCTAAGTTTGATAGTCAATACCAACACTTATTAAACGCAGATACCCAATTTTGGATTGCAGGTGCTGATATTTCTTTAGAGGGCGTTAAGCACGCTGCAAGGTTGATCACTGGTAGTGTAGTCAATGTACTACCTGGAGTGAGCGACAACGCGCTGCCACAAGAGTATCAATTACAATCTCAAGCACCGGACCTTATGCAAGCTAGCCAGTTGACCATCAAATTAACGTCTGATGAACACAGTGGTTTAAGCGCTGGGGCTGAGGTGCGTTACAAACAAATGCCTATTGGTGAGATTAGCCAAGTAAAATTATCTGATGACTTTAGCCGTGTTGAATACTCAGTGGACATTCAGCCTGAATATTCATCATTACTCACTGTGGACAGTTATTTTGTGTCTGAATCGGCGCTTGCCATAGATGCCTCCTTAGATGGCGTAAAGGTCAAAACCCGAGATATTAATACCCTGCTTGCTGGCGCTGTATCTTTGGTGCCAGGTAAAGCTAAGGCTGTAGTTAAACCTCAAGCAAAATTTTCGTTATATCAATCTGCTGATCAAGCCTTAACGGCCTTGAATAAATCATCAATGAGTACCTTGGCGCTAGACAGTATTGATGGCGCAGGATTAGCTCATGGCTCACCGGTTTATTACAAAAAAATGCGTATTGGCTCTGTCTCAGAAGTAAATTGGAACAGTCAAACTGATAAGTTTTCAATCACGGTGGCCATTCAAAAAAGGTTTACTAACTTGGTTCGAAGTAACAGCGTATTTTGGCGAAATGATGCCGCCAGTATCAATGCAAGTTTATCTGGCATTGATGTTGATATCGCTCCATTAGAAGGCGCCTTAAAAGGCAGTATTAGCCTAGGTTTGTTGCCAGAAAACCAACAAGGCAATCAAACTCGTTTATATGATTCTAAAGAGCTGGCCCTAAAACAGGCCAAAGCCATAACACTATCACTACCAGCTGATGCCAAAGTAGCTGCAAAAGCAGCGATTCGTTATCAAGGCCATCAAGTGGGTGTGATCCAACAGGTTAAACTCAATCAAGACTTAGCCAACTTAACCGTGAGTGCTTATCTTTATGGTGAATACGCACAACATTTCACCAAAGAAGACAGTGAATTTTTTGTCGTCGATGCACAAATTTCATTAGTGGGTATTAAAGCGCCAGAAACCTTGATAACCGGCCCTTACATTGGCGTGTTACCTGGCACGTCAGAACGACAAGCAACACAGTTTGATGGTCTCCTAGCTGCGCATTACGATGCGGATATCGATGAAGATGCATTAAAAGTGACCCTAGTTGATAGTCAGCTTGGTTCGATAAAAATTGGCACCCCAATTTTCTTCAGAGGTATTGCTATTGGGCAAGTGGATGGTTACTCATTATCTTACAATGGCAACCAAGTATTAATGTATTCACACATTGAAAAACAATATGCCCACTTAGTGAATCAAACAAGTCAGTTTTGGGATGCATCAGGTATAAAACTTGAAGTGGGTATTTTCTCTGGCGCTCAAATTGAAACAGGCTCTCTTGAAACGCTGCTTTCAGGTGGCATTTCAGTCGTGACCGAGGAAGTAACGGATAAAACGAATCAATTAGCTCTCGATGAAAGATTTACCCTGCATAACAAAATGAAAGCCGAATGGCGTAAATGGAAACCTGAACAAGTGAAGCCTTTATAACCTTTCTGCGCGTAGATAACATCCAATAAAAAATCGGCATTTGCCGATTTTTTTTGCTCGTTTAATAGCTGTTGTGCTTAGCCATAAAACCAATAACAAACGGCGATGGCAGCCATTATTCCGCCGACGTCTGCCGCTAAGCCACAGCCCAATGCATGGCGGCTATTTCGAATACCGACAGAGCCAAAGTACACCGCAAGTACATAAAAGGTGGTTTCTGTGCTTCCTTGAAAAATCGCCGATAAACGACCCGCAAAAGAGTCTACCCCATGATGCTCCATCGTTTCTAACATCATCGCCCTTGCCCCAGAACCACTAAATGGTTTCATTAACGCCGTAGGCATGGCATCGACAAAACGGCTGTCAAACCCCAACAAGCTCACTAGGCCTGCTATGCCTTGAAGGGCAAAGTCAAGGGCGCCCGATGAGCGCAATAATCCAATGGCGAGTATCATTGCCAACAAATATGGAATTAACATTATTGCTTGGGAAAAACCGCTTTTGGCCCCTTCGACAAACTCATCATAAATGGCGACTTTGCGGTAACCAGCAATCAGGATAAAACTCATAATTAAGGCTAATAATATGCCATTACCTAATACAGTCGATAATGTTCCAATGGCTTCAGCAGATAGGGTTAATAAATAAAACACACCCGCAATTAATATACTAAACAAAGTTGCGCCATAAGCCAGCACCACACTATTGATTAAAGAAATACGCTGAACAATTGCCACGACAGATAAACCCACTAAGGTTGATGCCACTGTGGTTAATAGAATAGGTAAAAACACATCTGCTGGATTGACTGCACCTTGCTGAGCTCGATACAAAAATACCGTCACTGGCACTAAAGTGACTGAGGAAGTATTGAGCACTAAAAACAAGATCTGCGCATTGGTCGCCACGTCTTTATTTGGGTTTAGGCTTTGTAAGTCTTGCATCGCTTTAAGACCAAGCGGCGTAGCTGCATTGTCTAGGCCTAACATGTTTGCGGTGAGATTCATGGTGATACTGCCGTAAGCTTTATGCCCCCTTGGCACCTCTGGCATTAACTTTGATAATAACGGCTCAAATAGTTTAGCAAATACCGTAACCACACCGGCTTTCTCACCCACTTGCATCAGCCCCATCCATAGCGCTAATACACCAATTAAGCCAATGGATATTTCAGCAGCTAACTTAGCGCTACTAAAAATAGCTTTAACCGACTCCCCTAATACCTCAACATGGCCATTAAACAATTGCACGATTATGGCGATTGCTGCCGTTAAGAAAAAAAACAACCAAACTCTATTTAGCACTGAATACTCCGTTATTTTTCACAGCTGTAGTTTTCAACATCATCTGTTAGCGAATGTGTTGGTTGCGCTTTCTTTAACAGGGTGAGCGACACCGTGAAAATGCATGATATAATCTATCGCATTATTACACAGTTGTTTTATCGATATTTTTACTATGGCTCAAATAAATCCGCAATACTTAACCCATATTGCTACAGAACTCCCCGCACATCTTAATATGGACGACTTTATTGCTGCCTGTAATCGTCCTTTACGTAAATCAATCAGAGTAAATACTTTAAAGATTTCCGTGGCGCAATTTACCCAAATAATGACTGATAATGGCTGGCAGTTTGAAGCTATCCCTTGGTGCGCTGAAGGGTTTTGGGTTTCAGTCAGCGATGATGTGCAAATTGGTAATATGATTGAGCATATTCAAGGCTTATTTTATATCCAAGAAGCCAGTTCGATGTTGCCACCTGTTGCGCTGCTACAAAATGATAACCACAGTAAACTGATCCTCGATGTCGCCTCAGCGCCTGGCTCAAAAACGACTCAGTTAGCCGCCTTAATGGATAATCAAGGCTTATTAATTGCTAATGAGTACTCTGCCAGTCGCGTTAAAATTTTGCACGCCAACGTGCTTAGAATGGGCGTAAAGCAATGTGCCCTCACCCATTTTGATGGCAAAGTCTTTGGGGAGTATTTATTTGAAAAGTTTGATGCTGTGTTGCTCGATGCACCATGCGGTGGCGAAGGTACGGTTAGAAAAGACGTTAATGCGCTTAAAAACTGGCAATTAGATGATGTTGTTGATATTGCCGAGACTCAAAAACAGCTGATCCAATCCGCCTTTTTAGCCTTAAAGCCCGGTGGCACATTGGTTTATTCCACTTGCACCTTAAGTCAGCTTGAAAATCAGCAAATTTGTCAATTTTTAAAACAAACCTATGCCGATGCGGTTGAATTTATTCCTCTAACTGATTTATTCCCTGGCGCAGAACAAGCCTGTACCCAAGAAGGTTTTTTACACGTTTGGCCACAAATTTATGATAGCGAAGGTTTCTTCGTCGCTAAAATTGCTAAAACCGCATCTGTTGAACGAATTAAAAAGCAGCCTAAGCCTCAGCGTAACTTCCCGTTTTCTGTTGCGAATGCCAAACAAGTATCCGCCATTGAACAATACTTTAGCACCACCTTTAATCTCACTTTACCTGCAGATCATACGGTGATGATCCGTGATGATGAGTATTGGTTATTTCCAGCTGAATTTAACGATTTCACCGGTTTAATGCGTTATCAACGCATTGGGGTCAAATTGGCCGATGTGATGAAAAAAGGCTTTAAGGTGAAACATGAAGCCATTATCTGCCTTAGGCGCTATATCAGCTCAGACGATAAAATTATCGAACTTGATGCTCAACAAGCGAAAGACTTTTTAATGGGCCGTGATATCGCCACTGATAGCTTTAGCGATTTAGACTTAACCCCAAAGGGCGAAATGATTGTCACTCATCACCACAGTCCATTAGGGGTGGTAAAGCATTTAGGCCATAGATTGAAAAATAATTTACCAAGAGAATTGGTAAAAGATAAAATAGAGTAGATACACTTTATTGCCGATAATTCAGCGACTTTTATCGTTTAACAATTATCAGTAGGCGCTAGTTGTTAAGCTATTGCGGCATAAAACACTGACCGGTTGCGCGATTTTTAGGCAAAGTATGATTAACGGGTCTATACTGAGAAGTAAGATTTTTAGTGAAATTGGTTTTCGACAGTAGCGCAAGGCTCTTTTCTAAAAGAGCCGTTCCCCTAGACCCAGAACAATTGGATAGTTTTGGGTCTCTTTTTGCCTAAAATTCAGCCTAAACTTAATATCAAAATTTACCACAAAAGCGTAAGTTAACGCTTGGCTAATATTGCAGCCTCTTTGAACAAGTTAAAAAAGTTCTCCGTGGTATATTCGGCTAAATCGATATATTTCTCACCCCGTAACTCGGCAACAAACTCAGCAACATCTCGCACAAAAGCTGGTTGGTTTTCTTGCCCTCTGTGCGGTACTGGCGCTAAATACGGTGAGTCAGTTTCAACCAGTAGCCTGTCTTTAGGTACTTTACGGATCACGCTACGAAGTTCACCGGCATTTTTAAAAGTGACAATACCTGACACCGAGATATAAAAACCTAAATCAATCGCTGCTTTGGCCATTTCCCAGTTTTCTGTAAAACAATGCAATACCCCACCCACTTTGTCTGCGTAGCCAGCTTTTAACATGTTAATAGTATCTTCGCGGGCATCACGAGTGTGAACAATCAGCGGCTTATTCACCTCTACGGCTAAGGCTATTTGTTGTTCAAAGCATTGTTGCTGCAATACTTTCGTTTCAGGGGCATAAAAATAATCAAGGCCGGTTTCACCAATTGCCACGACTTTTTTATCAGTGGCAAATTGCTTAATTTCACTGACATTGAGACCGTCTTTAACGTCAAGTGGATGCACCCCTGATGATAAGAATATATTATCAAAGTCGGCCATTTTATCGCGCATGGCTTCAAAACCTTGCTGGCGAACATTAACACAAAGAAGATATTCAACCCCGCGAGATTTTGCAGCATCTACAATAGCGTGCAAACTAGCTTGATCTGGCGCGGATTTTAAGCGGTCTAGATGACAGTGAGAGTCGATTAACATGATGATTCTTTAAAGGCTTAAACAAGCCAGCAAGAATACCTAGGGGAGGATTATCTTTCAAGCTGATTTTCATATCAGCAGTTACCACAGTTTAATCAAAGGTTAGATTTGGTTTTGACATTTTTTGTTTAACTTAATTGTATTAGCCAAATAAAACCTATGATAGAGGAAGAACCTTTACAGTACCCTTGTTTAACTATTACATGGTACAAGTCATGTCACTTGAAGATAACTGAGTAGAAAGCAGCTTTTCAATATGATGTTTATGACTTTCAGGATCGGTTTTTATTTTTACGCCAATACCCGCAGGTCGGCCGCCTGATGCACCAAGTGGATTAATCCACACCACCACACCTTGAAAATCAGCCATTTGTGAAGTACCTGGCAACTTATAAGCTATGGATAACTCCTGACCTAGAAAGTGGCTTTCTGTGGTCGAAATAAACAAACCCGCAGGTTTAATGAATGGCATATATGCTCTGTACAACTGGTGCAGAGTATCAAAATTTACAACAAGATCGGTCATAGTGTAATTCTATTGTCTGTAATGAATAAGTTGTCTAAATTCAAGAATGTAGTCTTGACATAATGCAGGCGCGTTTATACTCGCCATCGTCGCTAATTTTTGGCACATTTGCGCGACTTTCGATGAGAAACCAATGATGTTACTCGCAGCTAATGCGTCGAGCTCTTTACTTTTTAACACATATTGCCTTAAGTACAAATATAAAACATTAAGTGCATCAATAATTTGTTGCTCTGATAACTTAATTAAACTGCCAGTCAAATGTCCTGATTTAATACTGTTTGCCCAATCGACTCGATATTGCAGTAGTTGTTGGTAATGTTGATTACCTAGGCTTTCAGCTAATTTCAACGGCCCACCAATCATACTTAAACACCAAGTCACATCATGGGCTTTCTCGCCATAAGGAGGTTGTGGTAATAATTGATGGGAAGACAGCCAAGCTAATACTTGGCGTCTATCAGGGGCATTAAAGGCCACATTCTGGCAGCGACTTTTAATGGTTGCTAACAATCTTGAAGGCACGTCTGTTTGTAAAATAATTAAAATATTATTACCCGGCTCTTCTAAGGTTTTTAATAACGCATTGGCTGACGCTAAATTAAATTGCTCGCAGTTTTGAATAATGGCGACACGTTGACCGCCTTGCTGGGCTGTGACCGTTAATTTTTGACATAAGTCGCGAATTTGATCGACCTTGATTTGATTGCCATCAGCTTTAATCACATGACAATCAGGGTGTGTTCCCGCTTTAAATAACAGACAGCTTTTACATTGACCGCATGCCCCAACAGGGGTTAAGTTTTGGCACATGGCGGCATGGGCCATTTCATGAGCAAATAAATACCCTCCTAGACCGGTATCTATGGTTAACAGTTGTGCGTGAGCACTATGCCCGTTTGCTAACTCATTTAAGAATCGCTGAAACGGTTCATCTAACCAGGGCAACTGATTTAATCCAAAAGCTTGCATCAATGACTCACTTTACGCTGTTTTAATCAAGGTCATTACCATTACACAAGATTCGCTGCTAATGCGACTCGGATCTGTTCATGGACTTGATCAATGGGTTTACTAGCATCAATAACTAAAATTGAGCTATCTTCAGCAGCAAACGCTAAAAAGGTTTCTCGAGCACGAATAAAGAAATCCAATTCTTGTTGCTCGATGCGATCTAACTCACCACGTTTGGCTGCGCGGGCTAAGCCTAATTGCGGTTCAATATCTAAATAAAGGGTTAAATCGGGCTTGAAGCCCTGTAAACAAGCATCACTAATGGATTTTACTAATGGCATTAATCCTCTACCGCCGCCTTGGTAAGCTAACGACGAGAGGTTATGTCTATCGCCTAATACCCAAGTTCCGTTGGCTAAAGCGGGCTTAATGACATTTGAAATTAACTGAGTACGGGCTGCGTAAAACAGTAAACATTCAGCCTCATCACACAGTGGATCACTATCATCAGCAATTTTGACTAAATCTCTAATTTTTTCTGCTAATGGCGTACCGCCTGGCTCACGGGTGCATATTGGCGCTTGATGACAATGGTCTGTAATAATTTGCTTTACTAATTCAACTGCGCTGGACTTACCCGCGCCTTCTAATCCTTCAATTGTAATGAATTTAGCGTTGTTTTTACTCATTTTCTATTTCTCTGATATTCGTTAACTGCACGGTTATGTTGTGCAAGTGTCTTTGAAAAAACATGGCTGCCATCATTTCTTGAGACAAAGTATAAATAATCGACTTCAGCAGGTTTTGCTGCTGCAAACAAAGCAGCTTTACTTGGCGCTGCAATCGGTGTTGGCGGTAAACCATTTATACGATAAGTATTAAATGCCGTGTGTTCTCGTAAATCACTGCGAGTGATATTACCTTGGTAGCGATCGCCCATGCCATAAATAACGGTCGGATCTGTTTGAAGACGCATGCCTAATTTTAAGCGATTATTAAATACTGCAGCGACCCAATCGCGCTCTTCTGGCTTGCCTGTTTCTTTTTCGATGATTGAAGCAATGATCAATAACTCATAGGGTGTTTTTAGTTTAAGATCTTTATCGCGCTGTTGCCACGCAGCCTCTAAAGTGGTTTGCATTAATGTATAACTGCGTTGCAGCACCGACTCTAAACTATCGCCTGCATGATATTGATAGGTCTCAGGGAAAAACTTACCTTCTGGTAAATTTGAATCGTCACCATTTTTCAATAACACTCGATTGAACACTTGCTCATCAAAAGTTAGATGCGGTGATGTGGCCAACACTTGTTGCCATTCCTTAATGGTCTTGCCTTCGATTAACGTTACTGAAAAGCTGATTTGGTCACCCGAATTAATCTTATTCAGTAAAGAGGCCAAGCTGTCACCCGGCTCAATTTGATATAAGCCTGTTTTGATATGGGCATATTCAGGTTTAAGCTTAACCAGATATTTTAATTTCCAGCTATCTGTTAGCCATTGTTTATGCTCTAAATCTTTAGCAAGCTTGGTGACATTCATGCCCTGTGAAATAGTTAACTCAACAGGCGCATCGACGGTGAGAGTCTGATTGGGATAAGCAATTATCTGTTGATATCCCCAGTAACCGACAATGCAAGCCACTGTGGTTAGGGTCATCAAAAATGCGAGTAAAACGGTCAGTATTTTTTTCATATTAGAGTGATAATTGTAACTGTTTAATTAAGTTATGGCTCATAGGCCAGCTGGAGTATTGGTTATCATCAAGATGATTAATATTAACAACGCCCAACAGGCTGTTGCTGATAAAAACATGATCTGCTTGCTTAAGCCTGGATAAGCTGATTGGTTCAGCGTAAACGTTAATGTTGTTTTCTAATAACGCGATAATAACTTGTTGTCGCATCACCCCTGATACACCGCTGTGGCTGATTGCTGGGGTATAAACATTTTGGCCTTCTACAATAAAGACATTGGCCATTGATGATTCAACCACATTGCCATCGGTGTCAAGTACCAGCCAGTCATCGCAACCTTGTGGTAATAGGTTTTGCTTTATCAGTACTTGCTCAAGCCGATTAAGGTGTTTCATCCCAGCAAGTATTGGTTGGCGCGCTAAGCTAATCGCCGCTAAAGATAAATTGATCCCCTGCTGTTGCCATTGCTGATAGTGAGCGGGAATATCATGTAAGGAAATGACGCTTGTTTGCTCCACAATGTCTGGGGCACTGTAACCTCGACCACCTACACCGCGGCTAATGAGTATTTTGATACAGCCTTGGTTTAAAACCTGGCCGTGCTGCTCAAGCTGATTTATTAACTCAAGTTGATTTTGTAATGCAAAGCCCAAACGCAAACATGCTTGCTGCAATCGCTCAATATGTTCATCAATGAATAACACCTTACCCTGTAACACACGCATGGTGGCAAATGCACCATCACCGTAGGCTAAACCTCTATCCAGTGGGTTAATTTGCTGTTGTGGTAATCCATTAACAAATACTGATGCCATTCTCGTTCCTGAGTGTTATCTGACTGCCAGCTTGATATTAGCATGTCGATTCAAGCGGTTTTACACAAAAGAATGGCCCCATTTGTAGGAGCCTTTCTGTGTCATCATTTTATCTTAATACAATTTTAATCCGCAAAACACGGCTATATTAAGCGTGCTAATATCTAGCGTGCCAATAAATGCTGTATTCTTGCTTTAAGAATATCGGTTGCAATACGGTTTTTACCACCACGAGGCACGATAATGTCAGCATGTTGCTTAGATGGCTCAATAAATTGTAAAAACATCGGCCTAACGGTCGCTTTATACTGAGAAATCACAGATTCCATGGTACGCCCGCGCTCAGCAACATCACGGGATAGACGACGTAAAAAACAGATATCTAACGGCGTATCCATAAATACACTGGCATCCATTAATTCACGCAGTTTAGGATCCGTTAATAATAAGATACCTTCTAAAATAATCACCTTTTTAGGTTGCATATCTAAGGTCTTGCCAATACGAGTATGTTCCTTATAGCTGTAGCAAGGAATATCAACCGACTCGCCTCGTTTTAGCTGTTTTAGATGCTCAGCCAACAACTGATGATCCAATGCTTTAGGGTGGTCATAATTGGTTTTAACACGATCTTCCATTGATAAATGGCTCTGGTCGCGATAATAGGCATCTTCATTGATTACGCCAATTTGGTCGGTACCTAAATCACGCTTTAACTCTTCAAAAATAGTTTGAGCAATTAAACTTTTACCTGATGCTGACGCACCCGCGATACCGATAATGACACATTGCGGAGAATTCATTATTTAAAACCTTACTCGTCGTCTGAAATACTAATTGATACTGTCTTTTTACTTTGTTGTTTGGCTAGTTGAGCCCCAACTTTACGAGCGATCTCACGATAAATCCCTGCCACTTCAGAATCAGGCTGACTCACAACTGCAGGGTTACCTTCATCCATTGATTCACGAATGTTGATATTAAGCGGCAAAGCACCTAATAACGGTACTTCATAACGCTCGGCAATTTTACTGCCACCATGAGTACCAAATGGGTGTTCTTTATGGCCACATTCTGGACATAAATGAAAACTCATGTTCTCAATAATCCCTAACACTGGGATATCCACTTTTTGGAACATGGTAATGCCTTTTTTCGCATCTTCAAGGGCAATATCTTGCGGTGTAGTCACCACAACCGTGCCACTCACAGGAAATTTTTGCGAAAGGGTTAATTGGATATCACCGGTTCCAGGTGGTAAATCGATAACCAAATAATCAAGTTCTGGCCACTGGGTTTCAGTTAATAACTGATTTAAAGCACCGGCCGCCATTGGGCCACGCCATACTGCAGCTTCGCCATCACCTAACATAAAGCCGATTGATTGGGCAGTAATGCCATGAGCACTGGCTGCGGTCATCATTTTCCCGTCAGGTGAAGTCGGTTTAAAACCTTGTAAACCCAGCATCATAGGAATTGAAGGACCGTAAATGTCAGCATCTAAGATGCCCACTTCAGCACCTTCTGCTTTTAAAGCTAATGCAAGGTTAACTGCCGTGGTTGATTTACCCACGCCACCTTTACCTGAAGCCACAGCAATGACTTGCTTAATATTTGGCAATGGCACTACAGAGCTAACCGCAGAAAATACTCTTGGCTGAAAATCAATTTCGCACTCTACTTCATCAATAGCATCAAGTACGGCTAATTTTTTAGTCACATCCATGACAGTATCACGATATTGCGTCATACATGGGTATGGATAAACTAACCCAAGTGATAAACGTTTGCCTTCAATTGAAAGCTTAGTGACACAACCTGCAGATACAAGCCCTTCGGCTAAATATGGATCTTGATATGCATCTAAAATACTCAACACGGGACCTAATAGGTCAGCACTTAATTGATAATCTGTATGCGAAGTAGACAAAAGCAGAACTCCCAGCGATAAATTTGTTCAAGTGTACCAGAATTCAAGAAAAATGAGCGCAAATTTAGCCCATTTTGTTGTTGTTTGATGAAATAATCACTTTGATCGGTTAGTATCATCAACATATATTTGGTGTAATCGATTGTTGAGACAAAATGACAAATTCACAACGTAAAATTCTGGTGACAAGTGCCCTCCCATATGCAAATGGTCCTATCCATTTAGGTCATATGCTTGAGTATATTCAAACTGATATTTGGTCTCGTTACCAAAAACTTCGTGGACATGAATGTCACTATATTTGTGCAGATGATGCCCATGGCACCCCAATCATGCTGAAAGCCCAACAACTGGGTATTACACCAGAAGAAATGATTGCTCAAGTTCAAAAAGAACATGAACAAGATTTCGCTGATTTCAATATCAACTTTGATAACTTCCATAGCACGCACTGTAAAGAAAACTGTGAGCTTGCCAGCGATATTTATCTGAAGTTGCGTGATGGTGGTTACATTAAAACCAAAACCATTTCTCAATTATTCGATCCTGAAAAAGAAATGTTTTTACCAGACCGCTTTGTCAAAGGCACTTGCCCGAAATGTAAGAGTGAAGATCAATATGGTGATAACTGCGATAACTGTGGTGCGACTTATAGCACCACAGATTTAATCAATCCTTACTCGGTCGTGTCAGGTGCTACGCCAGTAATGAAGGACAGTGAACATTTCTTCTTTGACTTACCTGCATTTGAAACCATGTTAAGTGAATGGCTTGCATCAGGTTCACTACAACCTGAAATCGCCAACAAGCTAAGAGAATGGTTCGAACAAGGTCTGCAGCAATGGGATATTTCCCGTGATGCGCCTTATTTTGGTTTTGAAATACCAGAGCAACCAGGTAAGTTTTTCTACGTATGGTTAGACGCACCTATCGGTTACATGGGCTCGTTTAAAAACTTATGTGATAAACGTGGTGACCTTGATTTTGACGAATTTTGGAAAAAAGACTCTACAACAGAGCTTTATCACTTCATTGGTAAAGATATTGTCAACTTCCACGGTTTATTTTGGCCTGCAGTGCTAGATGGCGCGGGTATTCGTAAACCTACTGCTGTTTATGCACATGGTTATGTTACGGTAAATGGTGCCAAAATGTCTAAGTCAAAAGGCACGTTTATTAAAGCGCGTACTTATTTAGATAATTTAGATCCTGAGTATCTTCGCTATTACTACGCGGCGAAATTAAACAGCCGTGTTGATGACTTAGATTTAAATCTAGAAGACTTCGCACAGCGAGTGAACTCTGATCTAGTTGGTAAATTAGTGAACTTAGCCTCACGTACCGCTGGTTTTATCAGTAAACGTTTTGACGGCAAGTTAGCTAAAATCAACGATATGACTTTGACTGAGGCCTTTTTAGCTAAACAGGATATCATTGCTGATTTATATGAGACTCGTGAGTTTGGTAAAGCGATGCGCGAAATTATGGCTTTAGCTGACATGGCAAATGCCTATGTTGCTGATGCCGCGCCTTGGCAGTTAATCAAACAAGAAGACAAGCAAGATGAAGCCCATCAAGTGTGTAGCAATGCACTTAACTTGTTCCGCATCTTAGTCACTTACCTTAAACCGGTACTACCTAAGCTAGCTGACAATGTTGAAGCTTTCTTACAGACGCCATTAACATGGGATAATTTAGCTGTAGATCTAGCTGGCCATGAAATTGCTAAGTTTAAAGCATTAATGCAGCGCATTGAAATGAAAAGCATTGAAGCTATCATTGAGGCATCAACTGAAAACTTACAAGTAACTGCAAGTAAAGTGACTGATGCTGCGCCGGAAGCTACTCAAACTGAGCTTGAGAAAGAGCCCCTAAGCCCTGAAATTACTTTTGATGATTTTGCCAAAGTTGATTTGCGTATCGCGCTTATTTCAAAAGCTGAGCATATTGAAAAAGCCAATAAACTACTCCGTTTAGAGTTAGATTTAGGCGGCGAAACCAAGCAGGTTTTTGCAGGCATTAAATCTGCTTACGCACCAGAAGATTTGATTGGCAAACACACTGTGATGGTTGCCAACCTTGCACCACGTAAAATGAAGTTCGGTGAATCTGAAGGCATGGTATTAGCCGCCGGCCCTGGTGGAAAAGATATCTGGATTTTAGAACCTCATGCAGGCGCGAAACCTGGCATGCGAGTCATGTAATTAGCAACAAAGCTTGAATAGTAAGGCCATCGAAAGATGGCCTTTTTTATGGCACTAGCACTCAGATTTTAGGCTGAGATTTATACTGGACTTTGAGATGGTTTTTGACTTGGACTTTGACAATCATCAGAGCTATCACAAGGCGCCTCTTTGGCAAAGTTACGGCTATTATAAGCCTCTGTATCTGCTTCAATGGCTTGCTTCATTCGCTCTTCGTAAAGCATAAACAGACTGATGAAATCATTGCCATAGCGTTCACCTTCAGGTCGCTTCAACCATTCTTTATATAAGGCATCTGCCGCTTCTTTTTCAACTCTTTGATATGTTAGCTTTTGCTGACTGACTAACTCATCAGAAAATCCCATTGCCCGCATCGACGCCGCACCAACTTTCAGGGCGGAGTGGAAGGTTTCTGACTCGACAAAATCTGCGCCAGCTTCTCGCAATAAGTGCCCATGACCACGGTCAAAAGCACGGCTGATGACTTTAAGCTGTGGGTATTTATGTTTAAGGTACTTAACCAACTCAATACTACTTTGCTGATCATCAATGGCAATGACAAAGGCGGCAGCGTTGGCAACACCTGCTGTTTCTAATAAATCAGGCCTGGTGGCATCACCATAAAAGGCTTTGGTTTTGATTTTTCTCAATGTATCCACTTGGGATGCCTGACGGTCTAGTACAACCGTTTTCACCCCGTTAGATAACAGTAATCGATTGACTATTTGACCAAAACGACCGATACCGGCAATGATCACCACACCTTGTTCATCAACCGTATCTTGTTCCCGCTCGTTTGAGTTCTTTTCATATTTGGGCACAATAAACTTTTCATAGAAGATGAATAAGCCTGGAGTCAAAAACATCGACAAGGCAACCACAATAGATAATGGCTGGGCGATATGAATGGGTAATACATCATTTTGTTGGCTAAAGCTCAATAACACAAAACCGAATTCACCCGCTTGAGCGAGACTTAGGGTAAACAGCCACCTATCACTACCTGTAATTCGGAATATAAAAGACAATATAAATAACACCAATGCCTTTAAAAACATCACCCCAAAAGTAATGGCTAAAATGGCTCCTAGATATTGCCATAAGATGTCAAAATCAATCCCCGCCCCCACGGTAATGAAAAATAGCCCCAGTAATAAACCTTTAAACGGCGCAATATTCGCCTCAAGTTCATGCTTAAACTCACTATTAGCCAGTACCACACCTGCTAAAAATGTGCCTAAAGCAGGTGAAACCTCAACCAAACTCATTAATGCCGCAATGCCAATAACTAACAATAATGCCGCAGCAGTTGAAATCTCTCTGACACCAGAATCTGCAACAAATTTAAAAATGGGTCGAGTTAAATAATGGCCGCCAAAAATAACAAAAGCGATTGAGAGCACTAAAACGATGGCATACACACCACTGGAGAGTTCAGCCACCAAGGATAACTCTTCATGATGGGCTGCTGCCTCAGACACCGCTGTTTGTGTCACTGCGACTAATTCAGGTAACGCTAGCAATGGGATTAACGCCAACATGGGGATCACGGCAATATCTTGAAACAGAAGCACTGAGAATGCATTTCGACCGGCAGGCGTTTTAATTAAGCCTTTTTCATTAAAGGTCTGCAATACAATTGCTGTTGAAGACAATGAAAAAATCAAACCTATGGTTAATGCGATTGACCATTGAATATCAAATAACATCGCAATGGCCATCACACCGCCCACTGACAAGCCAACTTGTAACCCGCCCATGCCAATAAGACGATGCCGCATGGACCACAGCATTTTAGGCTCTAACTCTAAGCCCACCAGAAATAACATCATCACTACACCAAATTCAGCAAAATGCTGAATGGTGCTGGTTTCACTGCCAACAAGGCCGATGATGGGACCAATGACCAGTCCGGCAATTAAATAGCCAAGCACTGAGCCAAGCCCTAAACGCTGAGCCAATGGTACGGCGATAACTGCAGCTGATAAATATATAAACGCTTGTAAAAAATACTCAGTCATCCATTTATTCCTTATCTGTAGTTATTTTGCGCTCAGGTGACAAACATTACACAGGGTTCACAATATCAATATAGTGATGGGTTAAACCAAATTCATTGGCTAAATGTTCACCTAAAGCTTTTATACCAAATTGCTCTGTAGCATGATGACCGGCGGCAAAGTAATGGATCCCTTGCTCCATAGCGCAATGAAAGGTCCTTTCTGACACTTCACCACTGATAAAGGCGTCAACGTTCAAGCCTGCAGCATGATCAATATAATCCTGCGCCCCGCCAGTACACCAAGCAATAGATGAAATAACCTCAGTCTCGTCACCAATGTGTAATGGCACTCGATTAAGCTTCTCTGTTAATAATGCATTAACTTGTGCAACAGTTAATGGCTGAGGAAATTTCCCCTGCCATAGTAAATTTTGCGGTATATCGGTACACACCTCAACATCGACAATACCTAATTCTTTAGCTAATTCAGCATTATTACCCAGTGTTTGATGTGCATCTAAAGGTAAATGATAGCCGAATAAATTCATATCGTGGGTCATTAGTGATTTTATTCTTTGGTATTTCATACCAGTAAGCACTTCGGGTTCATTTTTCCAAAAAAAACCATGGTGCACTAAAATCGCGTCTGCATTTAATGCTGCAGCTTGATCGATTAATGCTTGGCAAGCGGTAACGCCAGTCACAATCGTGCTGATGTGTTCAGTGCCCTGCACTTGCAGTCCATTGGGAGCGTAATCTTTAAACTGATTCACATTCAGAAAATCATTGAGATATTTAGACAATTGTTGGCGAGATACAGACGTTAATGACATAAAACTAACCCTAAATTTATTGATAGTAATAGTGTAACGCAGACCAATACTTATTGAAAAACCCTTGTTAAGATTGGCTAATAGCTGAGCGATTTTTGCATAAATTGGACTTTTAAGTACATTAAACATTAAAATTAGCCCACGGGATGTTGAACACATTAAATAAACTATTCAATAAATAAAAATAGGTCTCAAAATGTCAAACTTGACAAAAGAAGCGCTTATCGCTGAATTAACCGCGGCTCTTGAAAATCAAACTGGTAAATCTGTTGAAATTGAACAGAAAGGCAGTTGGTACAAAATTGATGGCGGCAAGTCGATACGCTTTAGCGAACTTGAGAAAATGCACCTTGAAGCCACACAAGGTCAAACCGCTGTTGCGCCTGTAGCAGATAAGCCGGTTAAAGCAGTTGTCGCAAAAAAAGCAGTTGCTAAAAAGCCTGCTGTTAAAGTTGCAAGTACACCAGCAACGTCAACTTCTGGTGGTAAAACGCCAAAAGAATTATGGCGTGAAAAACTAGCTGCGGCAGGTAAAAGTACCTTACCTCGCGGTTTCTAGTTTCAGGTGCGTTTACACAATAAAAAAGGAGCTTAGGCTCCTTTTTTATTGTGTAAATTACATCCAGACTTACATGGCTAAATCAACTCTGACATAGCCTTTTAGATAAACCACCCTCACTTCGTCACCTGCGTTAAATGCCATGCCAGGATCTTGATCTTGAATCACCATCACTTGGCTACCATCATCAAGGTTTATCATCATTTCAATGAGTTTATATTCTAATGTTCTGGTCGTGTTTCCATACTGATTTGCAGCAGCGCCGCCCACTAACGCACCAAGCACAGTTGCAACATCTTGGCCTGAGCCACCACCAAATTGATGGCCAATAACGCCGCCCACCAAGGCGCCGCCAAATGTTTTCCAGCCAACATTTCGATCTTCCACCAACTGGGTTTGAGTGACATGTTTAATTGATTCAACTTGGCCGTAGACAACCTTTTCTACTGGGACAGCTTGATTTCGGTCGTAGGCCGCACTTGCTGGCACTGAGATTAAGATAAACAAAATCGCACTAAAAAGTGCTCGAGAACAGTTTGTGAGTTTCAACATAGGCAAAATTCCGCTAACGTATGCATAAGGTCTACTCATTAATATACTCAATTGTGAACTCACTGTCCTATTTAAATAAACTGCCTTTGTTTCCTGATCCACAACAAGCATTGTCAGATCCCAATGGTTTACTAGCTGTTGGTGGTGATTTAAGCCCGCAACGCCTTGTGGAAGCCTACTATCAAGGCATATTCCCTTGGTTTAATGAACACGACCCCATCCTTTGGTGGTCACCAGATCCTAGAGCCATTTTTATCCCCAAGCGACATGCAGTAAATAAAAGTATGTTAAAGCTGCTCAAAAAAAGTCCATGGCGCTTTAGTATTAATAAAGCCTTCACTGAGGTTATCCATGCTTGCTCACAACCTAGGCTCACACAGCAAGGCACTTGGATTTCATCTGACATCCAGCAGGCCTATATACAGCTGCATAAACTGGGAAAAGCACATTCAATTGAAGTGTGGGATAATGATGAGCTAGTTGGCGGCTTATACGGCATTGCAGTGGGAAGCGTGTTTTGTGGCGAGTCAATGTTTCATCGTCAATCTAATGCCTCAAAAGCGGCCTTTGCTATGCTCAACCAGCATTTATTCGACAAGGGTTTTAAACTCATTGATGCACAAATTATGAACCCTCACCTAGCCAATTTAGGCGCCGTAGACGTTCCCAGAAAAGCATTTTTAGCTCAACTAAAACAATTACGAAATCAAGTTATTAACGATGATACTTGGTTACAACAAGAGGTCTATTTTGAGTTCTAGAAGCATTAGCGTTGGCCTAACCCAGCCGTTTGATTGTAATTATATTGACGGTTTACAAGAGCAATTACTTGTTATTCAAGAGTCTGAACTTGACGCAAACTTATTCGAACAATTGTTAGGAATGGGTTTTAGACGTAATGGCAGTTCAATTTACAAACCCAGATGTCCTAGCTGTCAGGCTTGTCAGTCCATTCGAGTGGATGTTGGCCAGTTTAAGGTATCCAAAAGACAAAAAAGAACCTTAAAGAATAATCAAGATTTAACCTGGAAAGTTACGCACGAGCGTACGGCGGCACATTATCAATTATATGAACAATATATTATTGGTCGCCATTTTGATGGTCCTATGTATCCTCCCACTGAGAGCCAGTTTAACGACTTTCTTGCTTGCCAGTGGCTACCTGATACCTTCATTGAAGTTTATGACCAACAAAAGCTCATTGGCGTTGCTGTAACCGATATGATGACGCATTCAATGTCGGCAATTTACAGTTATTTTGACCCCGAATATGCAAAACGTTCCTTAGGGTCATATATGATTTTATTGCAATGCCAGCTCGCGCAGCAAAAACATAAGCAATTTCTTTATTTAGGCTACCAAATTGATGAAAATCGTAAAATGAATTACAAGCGTTTATATCGTCCTTATCAAATCTTAACAGCTCAAGGATGGCAACATATTGAAAAAGAACCTATGCTTTAGTGTTTCAAGCCTTTACAGCTCGCGCTTTTTACGGCATGATACGGCGAATTTTTTATATTTGAAGGCATAAAGGTAACCAATTAATGGCGAAAGAAGACAACATTGAAATGCAGGGCACTATCCTTGAGACCTTGCCAAATACAATGTTCCGCGTAGAACTTGAAAATGGTCATGTAGTGATAGCACACATTTCTGGCAAGATGCGCAAAAACTACATCCGTATTTTAACGGGTGATAAAGTCACTGTTCAGTTGACTCCTTACGATTTAAGTAAAGGTCGTATCGTCTTCCGCGCACGTTAATCCTGCCTCATATATTAAAAACCCGGCTTTAATGTCGGGTTTTTTATTTGCTAGCTATCCTGGCAAATACTAAGAATTAGCAGTAATTTTTAGTAATAGTAATTAGGCGATTAACGTCAAGAAAAAATGGCTATCTGAAAACAGATAGCCATTTTTATTTGAGCCAAATAATTAACAAGGTTTAAGAGACTTTCTCTTCACATTCGCAACTGATCACCAGCTCATTATCTTTGACATCAACTTTTGCTATTCCACCAGCTTCAAGCTTGCCAAATAAGATTTCATCAGCCAATGGTCGTTTGATTAACTCAGTAACAACACGGCTCATCGGGCGAGCGCCCATATTTTTATCGTAACCCTTTTCAGCTAATAAAGTGCGCGCTTCATCAGTGACCTCGAGGGTGACACGCTTCTCATCTAACTGCGCTTGCAGCTCAATAAGGAACTTATCGACAACCTTAGCAATAATGGTCATATCAAGATGATTAAACCAAATAATCGAATCTAAACGATTTCGAAACTCTGGTGAAAACACTTTATTAATTTCTGACATCGCATTAAGGCTGTTGTCTTGTTGCTTAAAGCCTATTGAAGTACGGATAGACTCTTGAACGCCAGCATTGGTGGTCATCACCAAGGTCACATTTCTAAAGTCTGCTTTGCGACCGTTATTATCGGTTAAGGTACCGTGATCCATGACTTGCAACAGCAAATTATAAATGTCAGGGTGAGCTTTTTCGATTTCATCTAGCAGCACCACACAATGCGGGTTTTTAATTACGGCATCAGTAAGTAAACCGCCTTGCTCGTAACCGACATAACCGGGTGGTGAACCAATTAAACGTGAAACCGTATGTCTTTCGGTATACTCAGACATATCAAAACGGATAAGCTTCATGTTTAAACATGATGCCAACTGATTGGTCACCTCGGTTTTACCCACCCCAGTAGGGCCGGCAAATAAGAAACTGCCCACAGGCTTTTTCTCTGCACCTAAGCCGCTTCGAGATAAACGTATGGCAGAGCTAAGGCCCTCAATGGCTTTGTCCTGCCCGAATACCAACATCTTAAGGTTACGTTCAAGGTTCTTAAGTAAATCTTTGTCAGTAGACGATACGGACTTCTCAGGAATACGTGCTATTTTGGCAATAATGGCTTCAATTTCTGGCTGACCGATGGTTTTTTTACGTTTGCTAGCTGGCAGCATCACCATTCTAGCGCCCGCCTCATCAATCACATCAATGGCCTTGTCAGGCAAGTGACGGTCATTAATGTGCTTAGCTGACAAGCTGGCCGCAGAACTGATTGCAGCCTGAGTGTAACGAACCCCATGATGTTCTTCATACTTTGATTTAAGTCCCAGTAAAATCTTAGTGGTTTCAGCAACCGAAGGTTCGTTAATATCAATTTTTTGGAAACGACGGGCTAAAGCCCTGTCTTTCTCAAAAATACTTTGGTATTCCTGGAATGTGGTTGAGCCCATACATCGAAGTGAGCCGTTGGATAACAAAGGTTTTAACAGATTTGAGGCATCCATTACCCCACCTGAAGCGGCACCTGCACCAATGATGGTATGAATTTCATCAATAAATAAAATCGCATGTTCATTTTTGGCCAGCTCTTTTAATAGCCCTTTAAAGCGTTTTTCAAAATCACCACGGTATTTAGTGCCCGCGAGTAATGAGCCTAAATCTAACGAATACACAGTCGCATCTTTGATAACATCAGGTACTTGCTCATTAACGATACGGTAGGCTAAACCTTCAGCAATGGCTGTTTTACCCACACCAGCCTCACCGACCAATAATGGGTTATTTTTACGACGACGACATAAGGTTTGAATCGCACGCTCAACTTCATCATCACGGCCAATGAGTGGGTCTATGACCCCATCTTTAGATAATTGATTTAAGTCTGTAGCAAATTGAGCCAATAAACTTCTATCTTCACCGGCTTCAGTGCCTTCTTCGCTGGCTTCTGGGTTATTTATCTCTTCGTCACTATCGTCTTTTGGTAAACCGTGGGAGATATAGTTAACCACATCTAAACGCGTTATTTCGCAGCGACGCAGTAAATATACAGCCTGAGACTCTTGCTCACTAAAAATAGCAACTAAGACATTGGCACCTGTCACTTCATTACGACCTGATGACTGCACATGAAATACTGCACGCTGAAGCACACGTTGAAAGCCTAAGGTAGGCTGAGTTTCACGTTCTTCTGTGGTGTCAGCGATTAATGGGGTTGTTTGTTGGATGAAGTTAGATACTTCCTCGTGTAAACGAGACAGATCTGCACCACAGGCTAATAGTGCTTCTTTAGCCGATGGGTTATTAATTAATGCTAATAATAAATGTTCTACTGTCATATATTCATGACGTGAATCTCGAGCTTGTTGAAAAGCGAGATTCAAGGTGACTTCAAGATCTTTGTTTAGCATAGCACCCCCTAAAAATACTCAAATACTGCAGAGTTACCGGTTGTGAACAGCAAGTTCACTATGCGGCTTCTAATGTACACAGCAACGGATGTTCGTTTTCTCTGGCAAATTGATTTACTTGTAAGACTTTGGTTTCAGCGATCCCAAATGAAAAAACACCACATATTCCTTTACCTTGGTGATGGATAGCCAACATGATGTCTGTGGCTTGCTGTTCATCCTTGTTAAAAAAGCGTTGAAGCACTTCAATAACAAAATCCATCGGTGTGTAATCATCGTTATTTAACACGACCTTATACATTGAAGGTGGTTGTAGCTCCGATTCAACACGCTCTGTAGTGTGCTCTACGCTGCCTAATCTACCCATGTGTTAATACTAGCCTCTAGTTTGGTACAAGACCAATTGATATTATTAAATTAATTAAATGTTGTCATTTTGTTAATTTTTACTTGACATCTTTTCGTACAAATTTCATTCTGTTTGCAGGCGGCACATGTAGACCGCTCTTAATAAGTTTTACTATCTTACTGGTAAGTAGGCAACAGAAGGAAGTGGAAGTATGGCAAGCGGAACTGTTAAATGGTTCAACAACGCCAAAGGATTCGGGTTTATATGCCCAGATCAGGGTGGCGAAGATGTTTTTGCACATTATTCAACTATTGAAATGGAAGGCTACAGAACGCTAAAAGCGGGTCAGCCTGTCGATTTCGAAACTGAGCAGGGCCCAAAGGGCATGCATGCTTCAGCCATTTCACCAACAAAATAGTCGGTGAAACTATAAATCAAAAAGGCAGAGATTTTAATCTCTGCCTTTTTTATTGGGCAAATAAAAAGTAAATATTAAACTGTTTGCCCAAAAAAACACCTAATCGTAAATAAAACTGAGGTTCAATTCATCTTAACTCAAGCAACTTCAACCTCCGGCGTTAACAAATTTGCTGACAGAGGCTAAATCTCACTGAGCCTAGTTTCAGTATTCAAGCCTTGAAAGCTTATCCCATTAACTGAGTGCGATTAAAATCAGTCGAACTGGCTATGGCGGCAAACAGGCACAAAAAAGCAGAGAGCAAGCCCTCTGCTTTACGGCATCAATTTTATGCCTTCAATTTAGCCACAAAAAAACGCTTAATGTGTAATAAATTGATTTAGTAATGCACTTGGACGCATGGCAGCTTCAGCTTTTGCTGCGTCTAAACGGTAGTAACCACCTAAATCAACAGCAGGGCCTTGTGATGCATTTAATTCAGCAACAATTGCCGCTTCGTTAGATGTTAGCGACTCAGCAAGTTCAGTAAACTGCGCAGCTAATTCCGTATCAACAGTTTGCACTGAGACAGCTTGAGCCCAATACATGGCTAAATAAAAGTGACTACCACGGTTATCAAGCTCACCAACACGACGTGAAGGTGATTTATTGCTATCAAGGAATTGGCCGATAGCAATATCTAACGTATCCGCTAGCACCTGTGCTTTAGGGTTATTTGCTGTTTGGCTTAAATGCTCTAAAGAAGCCGCTAATGCCAAAAATTCACCCAGTGAATCCCAGCGTAAATGGCCTTCTTTCTCAACTTGTTGAACATGCTTAGGTGCACTACCACCCGCGCCTGTTTCAAATAAGCCACCGCCATTCATTAACGGCACAATTGATAGCATTTTAGCACTAGTGCCTAATTCAAGAATTGGGAATAGATCAGTCAGGTAATCACGCAGTACGTTACCCGTTACAGAAATAGTATCTAAACCTTGTTTAACGCGAGCGAGTGTCACTCGAGTTGCTTCTACTGGTGCAAGAATTTGTATATCCAAGCCGTCAGTATCATGATCTTGAAGATATGCTTCAACTTTAGTGATTAATTGAGCGTCATGAGCACGCTTACTGTCTAACCAGAAAATTGCAGGCGTGGCACTTAAACGTGAACGTCGAACTGCTAACTTAACCCAATCGCGGATTGGTGCATCTTTTACCTGGCACATTCTGAAAATGTCACCAACTTCAACATTATGCGTCATCAACACCTTGCCAGCACGGTTAACAACGTTAACAACACCTGCTTGTGCAATTTCAAATGTTTTATCATGACTACCGTATTCTTCGGCTTTTTGAGCCATCAAACCGACGTTTGGCACACTGCCCATTGTGGTTGGGTTAAATGCGCCATTGGTTTTACAAAATGCAATTGTTTCTTGATACACACCGGCATAACAACGATCAGGGATCATTGCTTTGGTGTCTTTAAGTTGGCCATCAGGGCCCCACATTTTACCTGAAGAACGAATAGCTGCAGGCATAGATGCATCAATAATAATATCACTTGGTACGTGTAAGTTAGTGATGCCTTTATCTGAATCAACCATCGCCAATGCTGGACGTTTAGCATAAACCGCAGCAATATCAGCCTCGATTTCTGCGCGCTGGGCTTCTGGTAATGTGGCAATTTTTGCGTATACATCACCAAAACCATTGTTAACATCAACGCCTAATTCATCAAACAGCACTTGGTGCTTGTCAAAAACCTCTTTAAAGAAAACTTTTACAGCGTGACCAAATAAAATCGGGTCTGATACTTTCATCATTGTTGCTTTAAGGTGCAATGACAATAGTACATCTTCAGATTTAGCCGCTTCGATTTCTCGCTCGTAAAAGGCAACTAAAGCTTTGTTGCTCATTACTGCGGTATCAATTACTTCACCGGCTAATAAAGATAAGCCCGTTTTCAAAGCTACTTTTTGGCCATCTGCTTGGGTTAGCACGATATCTACAGTATCAGCATCAGTCAGGGTGACTGATTGCTCACTACCGTAAAAATCACCTTCATTCATATGCGCAACGTGTGATGCTGAATCACTTGCCCATTTACCCATTGAATGCGGGTTTTTCTTAGCGTAATTTTTTACCGATGTTGGCGCGCGGCGATCAGAGTTACCTTCACGCAATACCGGGTTTACTGCACTGCCTTTAATCTTGTCATAACGTGACTGAGATTCACGCTCTGCATCAGTCGATGGCTCATCTGGGTAGTTTGGTATATCGTAACCTTTCGCTTGAAGTTCAGCGATACAGGCTTTTAACTGTGGAATTGACGCACTGATGTTAGGTAACTTGATAATATTAGCTTCAGGCGTATTTGCCATTAGGCCTAACTCAGTGAGTGCATCAGCAATTTTTTGCTCTGCAGTTAACTTTTCAGGAAAGTTAGCAATAATACGGCCAGATAAAGATATATCTCTAGTCTCGACTTTTACACCTGCAGCATTGGTAAATGTGCGGATGATAGGGAGTAATGACAGCGTAGCTAATGCGGGGGCTTCATCAGTTTCAGTATAAATGATCGTTGGAGAATTATCTTTCATGCTTTTTCCTACATTATTG
>NZ_MCTY01000193.1:0-9791 GCF_002873635.1 Shewanella sp. 10N.286.52.B9 | reverse complement strand
TTATGGGTGCTGGTATGCCACGCCATTTGCTCTGGGTCGTTATGGCAACCTTGGCAAACGGTATTTTGGGTTGGGGCAGACAATTTGCTGTCGGAACCAAACGCAATCATCGGCTCTTTACCGCCGCGATTATGCTGGCCTTGTGGGCCATGACAAGCTTCACACTGTAGGCCTGCCATAGGTGAGTCGCTGCTGGCAATGTTACCGTGCACGCCATCAAATATGTCCATGACGGTTTCATTTTTACGGTGACAGGTTAGGCAGTTGTCGGCGCCTTTAGGGGAGTAGTTTCCTTCAGCGAACTTTTCAATTAATTGTTGTTCTAATTGTGTTGAACTGAGGTCATCCCATGGGGTGGCATTAGTGCTTGTATGGGGAATTAATATTGAAGAAGCGCCAATTATTAATGCAAGGATCATTTTTTTCATAAATATAATTCCCTTAATAATTCAGTTAGATATTTATTGTTCTATGAATGTTTATTTTTGAATTCTAAGTTAGAAAATCGAGATAATTCAGTTGTTAAAAAACTGCAATTCAGAAGCGTGACTTATGCTGTGTTATGGAGGGTAAATCAGCGAATGATCACAAATTTACTGCGAATGATTTTTATTACCGAGGTAAATTGGTGTGCACTTAATTTGATTAAAAACAATTACTTAGCTGGGTGTGTAAATATTTTGTTTGTTATTGGTTTTAGTCTCGTTAGTAAGTTTGGGTATTTAAGTGGTTGAAGATGTAGGGGTTACTTCAAAGTTTTAAAGTTGTTAATTTAATGCATGTTTATGTTTTGGAGAGATAATAAGTAAATATGGGTTAATAAATGAGTATTGACGTAACATTAGCGTTTTGTGTTAGATATTAATCTTTATTATTAAACACTTAATAACTTCTGTTTATGTTATATGGGTAACTTTTAGGAAGATGGTTGGGCTGAAGTAATGAAAATGGCTAGTTCTAATTTACTGGGCAGGGCTCGTTGGCTTGATATAAGCAAGCAACCAGCCTCGGAATAGATCATTTAGTAGAAAGGTGTAGGGAATAATTGAAAGGTATAGGGAGCAATTAACTCATTAGAATTCGGTGCTTTATGGGATATCCTATTTCACACCGAATCGTGGTTAACGTTTCCCCATATTATATTGCTGTTTACGCTGTTGCTTGCGCTCTGACTCTAAACGCGCCATGGCGGTTAACACTCGTTGGCTGTTGTCTTGTAGCTTTGAGTTGGCGTATTGCGCATCATCTCTAATGGTTTGTGCATAATGCACTGCCAACGACATAATTAACTGCTCAGGTTGTGTCAGCAGTTTATGTTCCAGCTCCTTAATAAACATCAATAAAAAGCACTGAAACAAGGTATCAAAAACCTGCTCCATATCCATGCTGTAATGTTCATTTTTAGGCTTGGGCGGTAATTCGATCATCGCGGCGATGAGGCTGCACACTGTCGAGCAAGGCGTTGCGCCGACAAATAACTCACCAATGCCCTTATCTTGAGCAAAGTACTGTTGTAATTGCAGGGCAAAATCTGCTTTGTTCCACTGCTGGGCGACGGATCGAATGACACTCATAAGCTTTTCCTACTAGCGAAATAACCGCATTGGCATTGGGATGATATTTAATGTGTTAGCGAGTACTGTGTCAAAATCGCCTGCTAGTAGGGCGATGCCTTTATAGAAATCGGTTTCAGCATGTTTTATGGCGAGTTCGTGACAACGGCCCGACCATGGCAACATGTGTTGTTGCAATAACACCATAAGCGCTTCTTTAGCTGGCTTATTGTCTGGTTCATCAATTAATTGCTGCAATAATTGATCGATAACCGCATAGAACAAAGCGATATGGTCTACGGGTTGGTTAAATTTCAATTCGAAACTAATGCCTAATTGCTTGTAAAAGTTCATTAAGCTAATAGTCGATTCGTCATTGAGAATTTGTTGTTCGCCTAGGTAAGTGGATCCCCAAGGCATAGCGTTAGGCTCGCCGGGTCCAAAATAGAGCTGGCCGTAATCAAGCTTAATGTCGTTGATTTGTTCTGGGTGCCATTGTGAGAAGAATTGACCTAATAATGACTTACCTTGCTTATTGGCCTCAGAGTCTTGTAGTGCAGGCCAGGTCAGGTTTAATTGATTGCTGACAAAATACTGGATTGAATCTTCGGTTGGATAGTCCAATAAAACGTTATGCAGTAAACGTGCAATAGCTTGTAGCTCTAGATAAGCGTCATCAGTGGTAGTGTCGGTCATTATGTCATTCCTGTTAAAAGGCGCCCCGAAGGGCGCCATCATTTAGTTATACTTCTGCAAAGTTGAGGATGTCACCTTGTTGGCCGCCATTTCTATTCGCTTTAATTATCAAATTAGGTGAAGTAATACCTTCTGATGGTAGGGGGGCGATATGGGCGTCACCATTACCATATTTAGCTTTAATGTTTTCAACGGTATCAAAATCCATTGCGCGCATTGGGCAAGAGTCAACACACATAGGCTTGCGGCCTTCTGCTAGTCGGTCGTAACAACCATCACACTTGGTCATCACTTTACGTTCTTGGTCTAATTGCGGTGCATCATATGGACAAGCTTTGGCGCAGCTGCTGCAGCCAATGCATAAGTCAGTTGCCACATGGACTAAGCCGTCTTCACGACGTTTATGCATCGCACCCGTAGGACACGCCTTAACACAAACAGGCTCACTACAATGGTTACAGCCAATTGACACATAGTAGCTAAACACATTTTGCTCAAAAGAGCCTGTGCTTGGGTCTACATTCCAGCTGCCACCGCCGTATTCATAAACACGACGCCAATTAACGCCATTTAATGCAGGTACACCGCCTTCTGTTGGCTTATCGCCTTCGCGAATAATGCCACTTTGACGGTCTTTACAAGAAATATGGCAGGCTTTACAACCTGTACATTTAGTCGTATCAAGGTAGAAACTGTATTGAGTTGATTCGGTCATGGTAGCCTCCATTAAATAGCTTTACGAATTTGAACACGGTTTGTGTGCTGTGGGTTGCCTTTTGCAACTGGGCTTGGTGCATATTTAGTCAGCGAGTTAATCGCGCCGCCAATATCAATCACTTTACCAGTTGAACCTGTACGACCATTTGGATCGGGAGAGAACCAAGCGCCTTGACCTAAAGCCACAATGCCAGGAGCAACACGTGGAGTGATACGTACTACCACTTCAATTGAGCCGCGTTCGTTATACATTTCGATTTTGTCAC
This sequence comes from Shewanella sp. 10N.286.52.B9, assembly GCF_002873635.1. Classification (NCBI taxonomy): domain Bacteria; kingdom Pseudomonadati; phylum Pseudomonadota; class Gammaproteobacteria; order Alteromonadales; family Shewanellaceae; genus Shewanella; species Shewanella sp. 10N.286.52.B9. The sequence continues at coordinate 6,559 of NZ_MCTY01000193.1, read as the reverse complement.
CAGAAGCCACACCGTATTCTTGGGCATCAATGGCATTAATCCATACCGCATCTTCTACCGCTTCACGTAACCAAGGTACGTTGTGATAGCTTGAGTGAGTACGACCTTTAGTGTGATAACCCGCTAATTGCAGTGGGTAATCTTCTTTAGTGTCTTCATCTTCGTAACCGTCCCAAGTCACTGTGTACTGTGGTAGTGGTGTGATGATGTCGCCTTTGTACTTGTCTTGTTCCCAGTTCGCTGCGCGCCAAGCAAGTTCAGCTGAATAGATTTCAATTTTGCCTGATGGCGTTGATAGTGCTTCGCCGCCATTGACGAAGCTTTCTAGTGCCACGTGACGATTATGAGTGTTGTTACGGAATAAACCGATGTCCTGTGCTTCTTTGTACGTTGCTGGGAAGGCTGGTTTGATATCTGCGTTACCGGCATTTGCTTTCGTTTGCTGATAAAGCTCTTCTAACCAATCATCTTCAGTTTTGCCTTCGGTAAATTCGGCGCCAACACCCATAGCATCAGCAATCATTGCTGATACTTGGTACATTGACTTACAGTCCCAAATTGGGTCTACAGCTGCTTTCATTGCAGTAATATAGTCAAGCGAACCAGATGCATATGAGTCATTAACTAAGTCATTTGATTCTAACCAAGAGGTATCAGGAATGATGATGTCGGCAAATTTAGCACCAGGCGTCATCCAACAGTCACAAGAGACAATTAATTCAACGCCGCTTTCATCTTTTAAGATTTCAGCCGTACCATTAATGTCTGCGTGTTGGTTCAGTAGTGAACTGTCAGATGCAGAGATGATCACTTTGATGTTGTTTCCAAGTGGGGTATCTAAACCGTCAGTACCGGTAACACCATGAGTACGAGCCGTCATGGTTTCACCATTGTGAATCGCTTCAGACCAGCAGAAGAATGAAATCTGTTCTTTAACTGGGTTAGCGCCAGTTGGGATCCCTGCACGGTATGCGCTTGTCATGTTTGGTAGCTCACCGTTTGATGAGCCCTCAACACCTAACTTACCAGCTAATACGCTAAGCATATAAATGGCGCGGACTGATTGCTCACCATTTGCCTGACGGTTAACGCCAGCGCCTGCAACTATGTAGGGTTTTTGGGCTGCCATTAAATCGTCAGCAAGCTGTTTTATTTTAGCTGCTGGAATACCAGTAATAGATTGGGCCCATTCTGGAGTGCGCGGGGCGCGATCGCTGTAGATACCCTGCGCCATGATGTAATCATAGTAGTTATCTTCAGAGTTCATATGCTGGGCATATTCAATTTTAGTGGCATCGCCGCTGGTTTCAAACGCTAGCTTTTGAGCAAGAATCGACGCTGCATCATAACCAACAGTATGGTTATTAATGAAGTCGATACTCTTGCGCTCAACCCAACCTGAGCTGATCATGATGTATGCCATTGCTTCAGCAAGCGCAGCATCTGTTCCTGGACGGATCGGCAACCAAGTGCTTTCTTTACCTAACATTGAGTCGGTATAACGCGGGTCAATTAAGGTTACTTTTAGGCCGTTGTTACGTTGCAGTGCATTAAGATAATCATAACCTTCACCTGAACCTGATTGACGGATTTCACTTGGGTTATAAGCAAAACCTAATAAGAAGTCACTTTGATCTAAGGTTACTGTAGAAGAACCAGCAGTGCTGCTAGTACCAAAGGTATGCTTAGCCGCTTCAATTTGCTGCGCCCAAGAGTAGTTACCGTAGTAGCTTAAGCAGCCGCCAACTAAGTTGAATAGACGGTTAAAGCAGGCGTTTGATGCAAAACCGTAATAAGCACCTGAACCGTAACTTCTAAAGATAGACTTGTTACCATGCTCAGCAATGGTTTTGTTTAGCTGGGTAGCAATAGTTGATGCTGCTTCTTCCCAAGTAATAGGTATAAATTTGCCTTCACCACGCTCGCCAATACGCTTCATTGGGGTTTTTAAGCGGTCAGTTGCATAGGTACGTTGACGTAATGAACGACCACGGGCACAGGCGCGGATTTGATGTAGGCCGTATTCATCTTCTACTTCATGATCCGCTTCAACGCGAGTAATGATGCCGTCTTGACTAAATACTTTTACTGGGCAGTTTGAACCACAGTTTACTAAGCATGCTGACCAAGTTAAGGTCTCATCAACAGGTACTTCTGGTGGTAGTGGCTCGGCATCTTTTGAGCTGGTGTTACAGCCGGTTACTGTTGCAGCGCAACCTAAAGCCGCACTCATTTTCAAGAAACTTCTGCGTTCCATTATTAAATCCTCTTACTAAAATTTTTTCAGCGCGTTGGTAACGACTACAGCAGATAGCTGAAATTCAGCATGATCTGATGGGCGTTATAATTGTGATTAAGCTCGCCTAGCGTCACCATTACAGGGACTTCATTTGGCGATATTTGAGCATCATCGGTGTCGTAATAGCGTTCGTAGCGGTACGTCAGCTTTAAGGCCATGTCGTCACTTAAGGCGTAGTTGGCATATAAGCTGGCGCTATGGTTATAAGAATAATAATCACCGTATGGCGTGGTGCCATCACTGGTAACGTAGGTATCACTGCTTGAGTTACTGAATAGGTAATCAGCCCCTAAAGTCAGTTGATCCTGCATTAATCCGCCGTAGCTCACGCCGGCGCCCATATTGATAAATTTGTCTTCAATATCGGCGTACCAATCAGGGTCGCTATAATTTTGGCTGCCAGCTTGAGCTGAATTAATCCACTGTTGTCCGGCAAAACCATAAGCTGATAATTGCTTGCTAAGTTGTAGGTTTACATTGATGTCGTAACCGTAATCTTCTGATTCCGTTAAGCCGATAACAGTATCGTTATAGTCATCTATGGCGTAGCGTCCAGTGAAGTCGATGCTTAACCAATCAAGTGGGCTGTGATTAACGCGCAGCTCGATATCGTTACGGGTTCTATCAGCAAGATAGTACTTACGCATTAGGCTGTTATCTTCAGATGACGTTAGCTCATTGGTTAAATACTCAGAGCCGCCGCGATTGCTGTGGCTGGCTTTAACATTGATATTGACGTTATCAATGGCGCGAATACTGAACTTGGCCCATAGGTTGTCTTCGTTAGTTTGTTCGCGGTCGCTGTAAGTACGTTCAACATCTTTGCGATCGTAACCTGCTTGTAAGCGGTAACCACTGCTGATGCGGTAGCTGGCATTCACTTTATAGCTTGAGCGTTCGATATCAGTGGCAACGTTTTCTTTGAAGCTGCCACTTAAGCTATTAAAGTCGTATTGCTGAAATTCAAATACCGAGCTGTTGTTTTCACGGTTGCTGTAGTCATAACTGGCACCCAGACGTAAACGGTTGCTCAACATTGAGGTGATATTGAAGCTGGCGTCTGTGGTGTCGACTTCACCATCCCAGTTTTGGATTGGATTACCAGCCACTTGAATGAGGTCATCATCTTGAATCATGCGGCCAACAATAAAGCGCCCTGACATCACAGTGCGATTTAATTGATATTGGCCCGACAGTGATACTTGATGGGCTTCATTGTCTGGGGTTGCAGCATACAAGTCGTATGAATACGGTAAGCTCAGATCGTTAACATTATTTTTGTACTGGCTACCAAAGTAGCTCAGCTCAGTTAACCAGTTGTCGCCAGTAAGCGCTGCGCCTGCGGTAAATGAATCAGTGGTCGAGTCGACAACTAAACCAATATTTACTGGGCTTGGGGTAACAATGCTACTGCTCTTGTAACCGCTTTTATCTTCGGTTTCATAACGCAGGTAGCCTTGATAAAAATCTTGCTTAACTTTGGCACCAAAGCCCATTTTTTCACGTTGCTGTGATAGCTCAAAGGTGTATGGCTCGTCACTTGGCACCATCATGCCATCGTCATAATAAAGCTGACTTTGAGCATCACCTGACTGATAGGTGGTCAGTAATTGGTAATCGGCATCAACTGAAAACAGTCCCGCTTTACCGACGCTGACATTCGCTGAGCTGTTTTCAAACCCCAGTTGGTTAGCTTGAATGCTCGCCTGATAGCCGCTATCGCCTTGGTAGTTCACATCACCGCTAACGGCAGTGACAAAACCGTCTTGATCAGTACCAAAGGCATTAGCAGCATGAACATCATCACTGCTAATGTAACCCGCTTCAACACTGACACTGCCGTTATAGCCAGTGTTTGCTTCACAGCGCTGACATTGATATTTTTGCTGATCAACATTAGCGGTATTAGCTTTACCTACCGCAAAATCAGCCGCCATAGCGGGCGCTGAGGCAATCACTAATGAGGCAGTAATAATATTGAGTTTAAAGTTCATTGTTGTTGCCCTCATTTAGCGTTGCAGCAAGCTGCCAGCTGGATGGTTAGAACCATGAATTTGGCTGTGGCAATTTAAACAACTTTTTCCGCCGCCAAAGGCATCCATTCCTGGTTGTGGTACTACGCGACTTGCATGGCCATCATCGGCATGGCATTGCTGACAAAGCTGCGGAGCACGGTTGTTGAGCATAGATTCGTTAACGCTGCCGTGTGGGTTATGACAAGTGACGCAATTTTCAGTCACTGGAGCATGTTCCCATAACACTGGGCCGCGCATTTCTGCATGACAGCTATAACAAGTGTCATTAATAGAAGGTTTATTTAACGCGCTTTCAGTCATAGAACCATGGGGAGAATGACAGTCAACACAGGTCATTTGGTCCCATTTTAGTGGATGAGATGAGCGCTTATTCATGTCAGCTTTTTCTTGGCTATGACAACTAGTGCAGGTATCGTTAACGGTTAGTTTGTCTAGGGCAGGATCTTTAGCTGCGTGGATGTTATGGCAATCAGCACAGGCAACTTCTTCAAGATTATGGGTGCTGTTATGCCATGCCATTTGTTTTGGATCGTTATGACAGCCCTGACAAACGGTATTTTGTGCTTGGGTTGATAACTTGCTGTCTTGGCCAAATTGGATCATTGGCTCTTTGCCGCCACGGTTATGGTTACCTTGAGGGCCATGACAAGCTTCGCACTGCAGCCCCGCCATTGGCGAGTCACTATTAGTTAAGTTGCCATGGGCGCCTTTGAAGATATCCATGACTTTGTCATTTTTGCGGTGACACATTAAGCAGCTGTCTGCCCCTTTAGGGGAATACTTACCGGCAGCGAACTTTTCAACTAATTGTTGCTCTAATTGGTCTGCTGGCATGTCATCCCATGGCGAAGAGATAGCACTAAATGAGCATAAACAGAGCGTTATGCTGATATAGGTTATGAATTTACGATACCAGTTCATTAAGTTACCTGACCTTATTAAATCAAACGTTAAAAAGTGTACTAATTAAGAGGGGGTATTCTAGGGATGTGTAGAAATCTAATCGATGCAATTGAATTATCAGAAAACGACATATGTGATCCGTGTCAGCATCTTGAGTAGCAAAAACAAATAAAATAACCGTCCAATAAATGTGGATATTATTTAGATGTTTTCAGATGATAAAATATAAGTGCCGGCCAGCTGTTCACACCAAGATTGTGTGTGAATATTGCGAGTTAATTAATTTTCCATTACCTGATGAATATAACCACTTTAAATATCTTGCAGATACAGATTTGATTGGTTTTAATACCATTACTAACTTATTACGTTATATAGAAAATAATTGTGACAATAAGTATTTCTTTATTGATTTAATACAATATTTTATTCAGCGGATCATCAAGTTTACTGATATCGACTTTTCAGCAGAGGTAAGTGATGCACAAAAGCTGCTGGCATTTACCCAATTTTATAATCAAGTATCAGATCTGAATTGGCATAATATTGAAACGCAACATAGCCTAGGTTTGGTGGCTAAACGGGCTCCTCAAGCGATTGCATCTAAATATGATGACTTGTTTATTTATAGCTGTCTTACGCATATTTTAGGTTGCTCACTCACTAAAAAGTCTAGCATAATTATTGAGTTACCATTCGAACGGTCATTCTATGGTGTTGATGTAGACTTGTTTGATAATGTGACCTTTAACTGTCAGTCAATGTCAGTGATAGTGGCAAAAGATGAACGAGATGTTAACCCGGTAATGGCTGAAAATAAGCTAACACTTTCTAGTAGTGACCGGGTAAAAGCTGCCGCTAATAGCATGCCACCGTCAGCATTAAGTTTACCCAATCTTGCCAATTCAATTGGGGTTTCAGAAAGGGGTTTACAGCGTGAACTTAGAACTGAAAACTGCTGTGTAAAAGACATGATTCAAAATACCAGAATGAATTCTATTATAACTATTTTGAAAAATAATAAAGGTAATATAAAAAAGTCAGCATATGAAAGTGGCTTTAAAGATCTACCAAGTTTTAGCCGATACTTTTCTAAATCAACAGGCTGCACGCCAACTCAATATGTGCGCAATAATATTTGCAACAATCTGTAACCAACATTTAATATAATAAGTTTAATGAGAATGGTTATTAATTAAATTAATCATAAGTAATATTATTAATTAAATTTCGCAGTTTTAGCGGCTGATTTAGCGGTTATTTAACTGTGTGTGGCTTTGCTAACGGCTAAAGTTAGCTTAGATAAATAGCACAAAATCAT